>JBHELA010000314.1:0-11364 GCA_041859005.1 Ignavibacteria bacterium | reverse complement strand
GGCACGTTGAAAGAGAATAAAAGATAGTTTATAGTTGATGGTTTATAGTTGATAGAAGAAAAACACGCTATAAGATTTTAAGAAATGAAAAACCCTGTCGGTGACAGGGCTTTGTTTATAATCAGTACTATGGAATCCCGTTTACACGGAATGACAATTTAATCTCTTAACAGTTCTCTGGCAATAACAATCTTTTGGATTTCGCTGGTGCCTTCGTATATTTCAGTTATTTTGGCATCCCGCAGATATCTTTCGACAAGGTATTCCCTGACGTATCCGTAACCGCCGTGTATTTGAATTGCTTCAAGTGCATTCTGCACTGCAACCTTGCTTGCCTGCAGTTTGCCCTGTGCAGCTTCTTTTACATACTTTTCCTTTTTGTCTTTCTTTAATGCTGCCTGAAAAACAAGTAGTCTTGCTGTTTCAAGATTAACCGCCATATCAGCAAGCTTGAATTGTATTGCCTGAAGATTGCAGATAGGATCGTCGAATGCTTTTCTTTCCTTTGAATATTTGACAGAGGCTTCGAGTGATGCAGCTGCTATTCCGAGTGCCTGAGCTGCAATACCAATCCTTCCTCCGTTAAGTGTTTCCATTGCTATCTTGAAACCGAGTCCTTCTTCACCAAGAATGTTTTCTTTTGGAACTCTGCAGTTGTTTAAACCAATCGTGCATGTATCAGAGCTTCTGATACCGAGCTTATCTTCTTTCTTGCCGACTTCAAGACCAGCCCATGACTGTTCGACTATAAATGTTGTAATACCCTTATATCCTTTTGATTTATCAGTCTGTGCCTGTATCAAATAATAATCAGCTTTAGTGCCGTTCGTAATCCAGTTCTTCATTCCGTTCAGCACGTAGAAATCACCGTCTTTGACTGCTTCAGTTTTCTGGTTTGTAGCGTCGCTTCCTGCTTCCGGTTCTGAAAGACAGAATGCTCCGAGTTTTTGACCCGTTGCAAGAGGTCTTAAATACTTTTCTTTTTGCTCGTTGGTGCCCCATTTTTCGATTCCAAAACAGACGAGTGAATTGTTAACCGACATAATAACACCGACTGATGCGTCAACTTTTGATATTTCCTCCATAGCAAGAACATAACTGACTGTATCGAGACCCGAGCCGCCCCATTCAGGAGAGACCATCATTCCCATAAAACCCATTTCACCAAGCTGCTTAACGATATCAGTGGGGAATTCAGCATTAATATCCCGTTCTATTGATGACGGTGCAATTTCATTAACTGCAAAATCCCTTGCTGCATCTCTTATCTGAACCTGTTCTTCTGTTAAATTAAAATTCATAATGATATATTTAAAGTTTATTTGTTATACTCGTAAAATCCTTTGCCGCTTTTCTTTCCAAGATATCCAGCTGCAACCATCTTCTTTAGCAGGGGACAAGGTCTGTACTTTGTGTCTCCAAGTCCGTTATGAAGAACTTCCATAATAAACAGACAAACATCAAGTCCGATAAAATCTGCGAGAGTTAACGGACCCATCGGGTGATTCATACCGAGCTTCATAACCGAATCGATAGCCTCGGGTTCGGCAACACCTTCCATAACGCAATAAATTGCTTCGTTAATCATCGGCATAAGTACCCTGTTTGATACAAAGCCGGGATAGTCCTGAACTTCTACGGGCACCTTTTCTATTTTCTCTGTAAGAGACTTAATCGTATTATACACATCCTGTGAAGTTGCAAGACCTCTGATTATCTCAACGAGCTTCATCATCGGAACAGGGTTCATAAAATGCATACCGATTACCTTATCAGCTCTTTTTGTCACTGCTCCTATTTCAGTAATAGATATTGAAGAAGTGTTGGTAGCAAGCACTGTATCTGGACTGCAAACTTCATCAAGCGTTTTAAAGATTTGTTTTTTAATCTCAGGATTCTCCGTAGCAGCTTCTATTACAAGTTCGGAATTCTTTGCATCGCTGAGACTAACAGATTTGGTAATATTAGACAAGGTTGAATTCTTTACGTCTTCCGTAATCGTTCCTTTCTTAACCTGTCTGTCGAGATTGCCCGAAATAGTCTTTACGGCTTTCTCGAGCAGTTCCGGTTTAACATCGATTAAGTTAACTATAAATCCGAACTGTGCGAATACGTGGGCTATACCATTACCCATCGTACCTGCACCGATAACTGAAATATTCTTTATTTCCATTTTATAATTTAATGTTTTATATTCTTTCGATAATTAATGCACTTGCCTCGCCTCCGCCAATACAAAGTGTTGCAAGTCCGAACTTTTTATTCTGCTGCTGAAGAACGTTAATCAATGTAGTAAGTATTCTTGCACCGCTGGCACCGATTGGATGTCCGAGTGCTACTGCTCCGCCGTTAAGATTTACTTTTGAGGCATCAAGTTTTGCTGTTTTAATAACCGATAAAGCCTGCACTGCGAAAGCTTCATTAATTTCAAATATGTCTATATCTTCAAGTTTCATACCGGCTTTCTTTACAACATTCTGAATTGCGAATGCCGGAGCGGTCGTAAACCATTCAGGCTCCTGTGCAAAAGAAGTCTGTGCAATAATCTTAGCGAGAGGTTTAATTCCCATTGCATCAGCTTTTTCTTTTGACATAACCACTAAAGCAGAAGCACCGTCATTAATCTTTGAAGCGTTAAATGCAGTGATTGTTCCGTCTTTCTGGAAAGCAGGTTTCAGCGCAAGACCTTTTTCAAAGTTAGTTTTCTTAGGTTCCTCATCTTCAGCAACCGTCACGACACCTTTTCTATCCTTGATTTCAACGGGTACTATTTCATTCTTGAATAATCCACTTTCAATCGCATGCAGCGCACGTTTGTAACTTTCAACGGAAAAGTCGTCCTGTTCTTTTCTTGGTATATCAAGTTCTTTTGAGCACAACTCTCCCGCATTACCCATATGGAAGTTATTATAGCAATCCCATAAACCGTCGTTAACCATACCGTCTATGATTGTACCGTTACCCATTCTGTACCCTGTTCTTGCTTTCGGAAGATAGTAGGGGACATTGCTCATAGATTCCATACCGCCTGCGACAACAATTTCAGCGTCTCCAGCAATAATTGCCTGTGCAGCAAGCATGACTGCTTTTAAGCCTGAGCCGCAAACTTTATTGATTGTCATGCAAGGAACTGATTTCGGAAGTCCTGCGTAGATTGATGCTTGTCTGGCGGGTGCCTGACCAACTCCGGCAGGTAGAACATTACCCATAATTACTTCGGAAACATCCTCTGGTTTAATACCTGCACGCGAAACTGCTTCTTTAATAGCTATTGCACCAAGCTGAGGTGCGGTAAGAGAAGCAAGAGCTCCCTGAAAACTTCCAATCGGTGTTCTGACTGCTGAAACGATAACAACTTCTTTCATGAAATAATATATTTAATTTTTTAAAATTCTTTTGCAAAGGAACAAATTTAAAACAAATTATCCAATAATAATATTCCTTTAGTTAAATCAAAAATAATATTTCTATTGTATTCCTGCTTCGATGATTTTAAGAAAACTTTCAGACTTTAAAGCCGCACCGCCTATAAGACCTCCGTCTATGTTAGGTTTTGAGAGAAGTTCGACAGCATTCTTATCATTCATGCTTCCGCCGTAAAGAATGCGGGTAGTGCCTGCTACCGTTGCATTGTAAAGATTCTCGAGTGATTTGCGGATTTCCCTGTGCATCTCATCAGCCTGTTCGGGTGAGGCAGTCTTTCCTGTTCCGATCGCCCATACAGGTTCGTAAGCTATTACTACATTTGCCATTTCAGAAGCATTAACATCTTTAAGGCACATAGTAACCTGTTCGTCAACAACCTTTACTTCGATGCCTTGCTCTCTTTGTTCAAGAGTTTCGCCGACGCACAAAATAGGAACTAAACCCATTTCAAGAGCTTTAATCACTTTAATATTTATGATATGGTTTGTTTCGTGAAAATACTGACGGCGCTCGCTATGGCCGAGAATGACATACTTGCATCCAATTTCTTTCAGCATTGAAGCTGATACTTCACCGGTAAAAGCTCCTTCATCCTTATAATGAATATTCTGTCCGCCAAAGTTAATTCCTGTACCTTTATATATATCCGCTGCTGCAGAAATGGATATATACGGTGGACAAATAACGACGTCAACCATATCAGCTATTTCTTTTGTGACAGCTGATTTAATTTCATTCATAAGTACTTTTGCGTCTGAATAACACTTATTCATCTTCCAGTTACCGGCAATTAATTTCTTTCTCATATGTTATTATTAAATTTAGTTTATAATTTATTTTCAGTTAGTTTCTTAAATTGTGATATTGTCCATTCCTTCGCAGAATGATGATCGATTAATGGTTTAGGATATTTAGCAGCACCATATTCAATGTACTGTTCTTTCGTCATATCATCAGGTTTATGAATAAACTTTTCGGGTACATTTCTTAATTCTTCTACATATTTGCGTATGTATTCGCCTTTTGCGTCAAACCTGGCGCTTTGCAGGTATGGATTAAAGATCCTGAAATATGGCTGTGCATCGCATCCTGTCGAAGCGCTCCATTGCCAGCCTCCGTTGTTTGAGGCAAAATCAAGGTCAACAAGTTTCTGTGCAAAATACTTCTCGCCCCATTTCCAGTCGATGAATAAATCCTTCGTAAGAAACATCGCGACAACCATTCTGACCCTGTTGTGAATCCAGCCTTCTTTGTTTAACTGGCGCATACCTGCATCAACGATAGGATATCCCGTCATGCCTGCACACCATTTTTGGAATAACGATTTATCATAATTCCATTCAAGTTTATCGTAAGCGGGCTTAAATGCTCCATCAATAACATAAGGGAAATGAAATGTGATATGATAGTAGAATTCCCGCCATAGAAGTTCGTTCATCCAGGTTTTAACTTCAGGTGAATCACCCTTTTCTTTAATCTTCTTTAAAGCAGCCCTCCAGCATTCGCGAATGCTAACTGTACCAAAATGTAAATGAGGTGATATTAGGCTTGTGCCTTTAAGTGCAGGAAAGTCCCGCTGTGATTTGTATTTGCTCAGTCCGTTATTGTAAAAGTCTTTCAGAAATTCGAGTCCTTCTTTCCTGCCGCCTTTAAGAACAGGGGAGGGAATGAATGATTCGAGCTCCTCGGATTTTAATTCTACACAGTTATCAGGATTTAATTTGTTAATTAATATTCCCGAATCTGCATAATGGTTTCCGTTTAACAATGAATAGCATTTTTTACTGAAGGGTGTGAATACGCTGTATGGATTGCCATCGTCCTTAACAACTTCATTCGGATCAAAGAGCATCGTGTCCGAATAAAGATTTTGTTCACTTGCAGATTCATTTAGCAATTCGGATACTTTTTTATCTCTTGAAATAGAATACGGTTCAATCTGTTTATTTGCGTAGACGGATATTTGTCTATACTTATGCAGAAGCATCCTAAACACTTCAACACTGTTACCTTTTAGAACTAAAAAGGATAGATTCTTTTCTTTCAGAGCGGATGAAAGTTCTTCCAGAGACTTTTTCAGGAATGCCAATCGCATTTCTCCGTAAAACTGAAAACTGTCTTTATTTTTAATGTAGATAAATAAATACTTATCGCCGGGATTTATGTCATTTATAAAATGGGATAAAGCCCTGTTATCGAATATTCTGAGGTCTTTTCTGAACCAGAAAACCTTTAGAATACCAGTCTTCTCAGGCATTATCAACCTGTGGTTTTCTTTCAAGGAAAGAATGTGAAGTAAGCTTTACAAAAGTTGCTTTCTTCTGGTATTCATTAATGTCTTTAGAATTCAGGTAACTCATTGATGACTGGAGACCCTCGCGGTATTCCTTAATTAATTTGGAAACACTGCCTTTATAAGGAACGAGCGATTCTTCTCCTTCGATGTAATTCTTGTTTTCCTGTTTAACGGCAAAAGAGGCAGAGCCGCAGTATTTCTTCCATCTTTGATTGTTGTACTTCAGGACTTCGCCAGGAGCTTCGTCAGTACCTGCAAGGACACGTCCGAACATAACAGCATCGCAGCCGAGAGCTATAGCTTTGCACATTGCACCAGGTGTGCTAATACCGCCGTCTGCTATTATCTTTACGCTGCTTCTTAAATCGTCTTTTGCGCTTAATGCCCTGACGATTGCATCGACCTGTCCGATACCTATACCTGATTTGATTGATGTTGAGCACATAGCACCATTTCCAATACCGACTCTGATTGCATCAACGCCTAAATTAATGAGAAATTTTGTTGTTTCAGAACTTGCTACGTTTCCGGCGATAATTTTCAGTTTATATTCTGCAACTGTTGTTTTTATCGCATGAAGGTATTTCTCTATCATTTTTGAACCGCCGTTTGCTATGTCAACACAGAATATTTTTACACCATAGTCAGCAAGTTTCTTAAGCCTGTCTATTTCAGTATCGGCATTAATTCCAACTGCGGCAGACTTGAAATCAGAACCGTTAAGATTGCTTTCTTTAAACTCCGAGATTTGTTCTTCTGCAGAATTAAATCTGTGAATGATTCCGAGAGCACCAAGGTCGGCTAATGCTTTTGCCATTCTTCCTCCGCAGACTGTATTCATGGGTGAAGCAATGATAGGAACCATAAGCTTTATACCACAAAACTCGATTGAGGTGTCGCAGTCAGACCTGTGCTCAACTGCCGAAATCTGGTTTGGAAGTAAAGAAACATCATCATAAGTCAATGAATCTTCAAACAATATATTCTTGTAAGACATAGTTATTATTTACTTGTTAAAATTTAAAAAGGAAAGCAGAAGAAAAACCTTATGCTTTCCCATATAATCATATTATTATTATATCAATTAGCTCGCTGTAGCTAAAGCCTGAGTTACCTTATCAGCTGCATCCTGCAAAGTATCTGCAGGAATAAGATTTAATCCTGATTCGTTCAGAATTTGTCTTGCCTCTTCTGCATTCGTACCTTGCAGTCTTACCACAACGGGAATGCTGAGATTCAGATTTTTTGAAGCCTGAATAACACCGTTTGCAACTCTGTCGCATCTTACGATACCGCCGAAGATATTAATAAGAATTGCTTTTACATTAGGGTCAGTAAGTATAATCTTAAAACCGTTTTCTACTGTCTCTGCTGAAGCCGTTCCGCCGACATCGAGGAAGTTAGCCGGTTCACCGCCCGCAAGTTTAATGAGATCCATAGTGCCCATGGCAAGTCCCGCGCCGTTCACCATACAGCCCACATTACCGTCGAGCTTAATATAGTTAAGGTTTGATTTTGACGCTTCAATCTCAAGCGGGTCTTCTTCATTCAGGTCACGCAATGCTTCATAGTCTTTATGTCTGAACAGTGCATTATCATCAAGAGTAATCTTGGCATCGAGAGCAAGAATCCTGTCATCATTTGTAATGATTAAAGGATTAACCTCAAGCATTGTAGCATCAAGCTCTATATAAGCTTTATAAAGTGATACAATGAACTTTGTGAAATCTTTAAATGCACTGCCTTCAAGTCCGAGTCCAAACGCAAGTTCTCTTGCCTGGAAACTTTGAATACCGAGTCCGGGTTCAATCCATACTTTAATAATTTTCTCGGGAGTTTCTGCCGCTACTTTTTCAATTTCAACTCCTCCTTCAGTAGAAGCCATAATAACGTCTTTAGAATTTGTTCTGTCGAGAAGTATGCTTAAGTAAAGTTCCTTCTTATAATCGAGTCCTTCGGCTATAAAGATTGTTTGTATTTCTTTACCCTCAGCACCTGACTGGTGAGTAACGAGAATATTGCCGAGAATTTTAGACGCATATTCTTTTGCTGCATCGACATTACTTCCAAAGAATTTAACGCCGCTCTGTACGATAAGTTCTTCGCGGTTGTTTTTATTATAAACCGTTCCTTTACCCCTGCCGCCTGCGTGTATCTGCGACTTTATAACAAACTGATTCACGCCTTTTTCGCGAAGTGTGTTAACAGCGCTGTCGAATTCTTCCATCCATCTTATTGCAACACCATCCTGAATGGCAACGCCGTATTTCTTCAGAAGAGCTTTAGCCTGATATTCGTGTATTTTCATCTTTAATTTGTTTAATTATTATCTTTAAATTTGTTTTCAATGTCTTTTGTTATCGAATCGACTTTTTCAAGAGACTTTGTTAATGAGTCTAAGTATTTCTTGTTAAATGCCGAATCGACCTTTTCCAGGCCCTTATCAATCGTCTGGTCAATTTTTTCATTTACCTTTTGTTCTACTCTTTCTGAAATCCTGTTACAGCTCAGGATTACAACAAGTACAACGACTGCCGAAATAAATTTTATGAGATTCATATTATTTGATTATTTTCTTACTTGTTAATTTCGCTTGTGTAAAGAGTGATAAATAATCTCTGCCGCCTGCTTTTGAGTCTGTTCCGCTCATGTTAAATCCTCCGAATGGATGAACACCGACAAGAGCACCTGTGCATTTTCTGTTAAGATACAGATTACCAACAAAGAATTCGCTATCTGCTTTTTGTATCTTCTTCTTGTTACTGGAATATGCAGCACCAGTTAATCCAAACATTGTGTTGTTTGCTATTTTCAGTGACTCATCGAAATCAGATGATTTAATAACTGCGAGTACGGGTCCGAATATTTCCTCCTGAGATATTGTATCCATCGGTTTAACGTCCTTTATGATAGTCGGTTCGATGTAATAGCCACCTTCGAGCTCTTTACCGCCGTGAATGATCGTACCGCCTTCTTTCACAGCAGTATTTATGTAGTCCATAATCTTATTCTTTGAGCCCTCGTTTATGACAGGACCCATATTCGGGTTATCTTTTACAGGACCGACTTTAAGCGTTTTTGCTTTTGTAACGAGAGCATCGCAGAATTTATCATAAATACTTTCGTCAACAATCACGCGAGAACATGCTGAACATTTCTGTCCCTGGAACCCGAATGCTGCCTGTATTGTGCCGAGAACTGCATCCTCAAAACTGTGAAGCTCCTTGTCAACTATTATGGAGTCTTTACCTCCCATTTCAGCTATGACTCTCTTAATCCATATTTGCTGAGGCTGTTTCTTAGCTGCAAGTTCGTTTATTCTTAATCCTACTTCCATTGAGCCTGTGAATGAAATGTATCTGACTAAATGATGCTGAACAAGGACATCACCTATAGAACCGCCGCCACCTGTTACGAAATTAAGCACACCATTCGGAAGTTTAACTTCTTCCATAAGTTCTACAAACATCTGTGCGATAGCAGGGGAGTCGCTTGAGGGTTTTAGTACGACTGTATTTCCTGCGACGATTGAAGCCGTCGTCATACCGACTAAAATTGCAAGCGGAAAATTCCACGGCGGAATCACAAAACCTACACCGAGAGGAAGATATTCGAGTTTATTCTTTTCACCCTTTAATTTGGTAAGAGGCTGCTCTTTGCTGTATCTGAGCATTTCTCTTGCATAGAATTCCATGAAGTCGATAGCTTCAGCAGTATCACCGTCAGCTTCAGCCCAGTTCTTACCTACTTCATAAACCATCATAGCAGAGAAATAATGCTTTCTTTTTCTCATAAGTTTTGCTGCCTTGAAAAGATATTCCGCACGTTTCGCAGGAGCAACGCGTTTCCATTCTTCGAACTTTGCATTAGCAGTCTCAACAGCATGAAGCGCCTGTTCGACTGATGCTTTCTGAAAAGTACCTACTACCTCATCCGGATTTGAAGGATTGTGTGATACAATCTTATCATTTGCAAACAATTTTTCTCCGCCTATAACGAGCGGGTATTCCACGTTAAATCTTTTTCTTACTTCGTCAAGAGCTTTTTCAAAAGCCTTTCTGTTTTTCTTTTCCGTAAAATCAGTAAACGGTTCATTCTTGAAATTTGAAATTCCCATAAGATATTTTTATTTATTAGTTAATGTTTTTATAATTAAATTGTGAAGTTCCGGTCTTATTTCTCTGATGCCGTCATTTCCTCTTGCCGGATAAACTCTATTAGTAAGAAATATTATTATAATTTTTCTGTCTTTATCGCACCATACACTCGTACCCGTATATCCCGTATGCCCGAAACAATTTTCCGAAATCAGTTCGCCGCATGCAGAACGGTATTTGCCGATAGGTTCCTGTTTTGTATCCCAGCCGAGTGCACGGGTATTATTATAAACACTCGTACTATACTTTGCAGTAAAAAGATTTACTGTTTCCTCTTTAAACAATGATTCTTCTTTTAATCCTCTCGAATAAGGATTGTAGTACTTACCGCCGTTTAAAAGTGTGCGGGTTAATTTGTAAAGGTCTCTTGAGCTCGAAAACAGACCTGCATTTCCGGATACTCCTTCCATAAGCGATGCCGATTCATCGTGCACTTCGCCTTTAAGAAGTCTTTTGCGCCATGTACCGTCGTATTCAGTCGGGGCAATATGTTTACTATCGGACGGAGTAAACATAGTGTTCTTCATATTGAGAGGCTCGAAGATTTCGAGTTTGCAGTAATCGGCAAGGGAAGAACCTGTTATCTTTTCGACAACAAGACCGAGAGTTATGAAATTCAGGTCGCTATAAACAAAATTCTTACCTGTTTCATACTCGAGTCCTATATTCATAATAGTCTCGATGACTTCTTTACGTGAAGAACAGAACTGATTGAAAGGCATCCAAGCTTTCAGACCAGAGTTATGAAGAAGAAGATTCCGAACTGTAATATTCTCTTTTCCGTTAACAGCAAATTCAGGAAGATATATAGAAACTTTCTCATCAAGGTCAATAATTCCTTTATCGTAAAGTTTCATTACTGCGGAAGTTGTTGCGATAACTTTTGTTAAAGATGCTATATCGTACATAGAAATTTCAGTTACACCTTCATCATTTTCATCGTAAGTAAACCCGCCGTAATATTTCTCATAAACAATATCATTATCATTTCCGACAATCAAACCCGCACCAGGGAAATACTTATTAATGATACCATTCAGAATCAGATTATCGACTTCAGTGAAGTCGTAAGCAATTCCGTTTGAATAAAAAACGACGAAAAGGAATATTAGGAAATATCTCTTCATATTGTATAAATATATCTAAAATGGAGCCTTTCTTCAATTTAAAAAGAAATGCTTAAATGATGGGAATAAGTTCATTAAAGAAGAATTTATAAATAAAAAAGGGCTGATAAAGTTCAGCCCTTTGTGAGACGAAAAACTTTAGTTACTTTTTTCTTCTGAGGTAAATTAATCCCATCCCAAGCAGGAATATAACCGGGAGTTCCATACCGAACAGGCCGCATTTCTTGCCGGCTTTAACTGTAGCTGTCATTTCAACGTCAGTTTTCAAATCAGCGACTGTCTTATCCCATTTTACTTTCTGACCATCCTTGACGCCGTTTGTAGAGAGAACTTCGCCCGGGAATTCGAACTCATAAGT
>JBHELA010000028.1:0-8967 GCA_041859005.1 Ignavibacteria bacterium | reverse complement strand
TTTTACAGCGTTGCACTTACAAACAACATGCAGCAGGCAGATACGGGAACTAAGATGATACACATAGGGAAGAATACGAAGAGCAGGATTGTTTCGAAGGGTATTTCAGCGGGAAAGAGTCAGAACAGCTACAGAGGGCTCGTTAAAGTAGCAAAAGGCGCAGAAGGTGCAAGAAACTTTTCGCAATGCGACAGTCTGCTGATGGGCGACAGATGCGGAGCTCACACCTTTCCATACTTTAACATTAAAAACAAGAATGCGATAGTTGAGCACGAAGCAACAACGTCAAAGATAGGCGAAGATATTTTGTTTTACTGCCAGCAAAGAGGTATATCAGAGGAAGATGCTGTGGCGCTTATAGTAAACGGTTATGCGAAGGAAGTGCTAAATCAATTGCCGATGGAGTTTGCGGTTGAAGCACAAAAACTTCTGGCGATATCACTGGAAGGAAGCGTGGGGTGATTTGGCTGAAAGGAGTTAGAAGGAAGATTAAAATATTAAAAATAAAGAAGAACTAAATAATAAATATGTTAATAATTAAAGGATTAAAGGCAGAAGTAGAAGGAAAAGAAATTTTAAAGGGAATAGACCTTGAAGTGAAGAAGGGTGAGGTTCATGCAATAATGGGACCTAACGGTTCGGGAAAGTCAACGCTGGCATCTGTGCTTGCAGGACGCGAAGGATATGAAGTAACGGGTGGCGAAGTTATTTATGACGGAAAGAACCTGTTAGACATTGATGCAGAGGAAAGAGCAAGAGAGGGAATATTTCTTGCGTTCCAGTATCCGATAGAAATACCGGGAGTATCCACAACAAATTTCATGAAAACCTCTATTAATGAAATAAGGAAGCACAATGGTCTTGAGCCGATGAAAGCCCAGGAATTCATGAAAAGACTGAGGGATAAGGCGGCACTGGTGGAGCTTGATGTTGAAATGACGAAGAGATACGTGAACGTTGGATTTTCGGGCGGAGAGAAAAAGAGAAACGAGATTTTTCAAATGGCAATGCTTGAGCCAAAGCTTGGAATACTTGACGAAACAGATTCGGGGCTGGATATTGACGCCTTGAAGATTGTGGCGAACGGTGTAAATAAACTGAGAAGTAATGACAATGCTTTTGTTGTGATAACACACTATCAAAGACTGCTTGAATACATAATCCCTGATTTTGTACACGTTTTATACAACGGCAGGATTGCTAAATCAGGAGATAAGAATCTTGCTCTACAGCTTGAAGAAGAGGGTTACGACTGGATTAAGGAAGAAAGCATAGGGGCGTAGAATGGGTTTAAAAGATGTAGTAAATACGAGCATTAAGCGCGGGTCAAAAGTATTGGAAAGCAAACGAAAAGATGCACTGGCCACGCTTGAACAGACAGGGTTTCCGACGAAGAGCCATGAAGAGTGGAGGTTTACAAACGTAAGTACGATTGTAAACAAGGATTTTAGGTTAGACAAAGAACCAAGGATAAATAAACTTGCGGTAGAAAAACTTGATGAGTTTAAATTCGATGCAAATATTGTGGTGGTTTATAACGGAACGTATGCAAAAGAACTTTCTAAGATACACAAAAAGAATGATAAGATTTTTATTGGAAGTTTTGCTGATGCTATAGCATCGGGATATGATAAAGTGTTTGATGAACATTTTGGAAAATATGCAAACGACAAAGCAGACGGGTTTACTGCACTGAACACATCAATGATAAACAGCGGGCTTCTTTTATATATACCAAAGAATGCTATTGTTGAAAAGCCTGTTGTCATAATAAACTTTATTGAAGAAGCAGACAAAGATATATTTGCTAACCACAGAAACCTTATAGTTGTTGAAAGCGGCGGAAAGGCTGACGTAAGTGAGGTCTTTTATGCTAACTCGAAGCATTCTTCGTTTTCAAACACAGTAACAGAAATATTTCTTGGCGAGAATGCAGAGCTTCATCACAACAAGATACAGAATGAAGGTGCTGAAGCATATCATATAGGAACAACGCAGGTTGAGCAAAGAAATCACAGCAGATTTTATTCATTGGTTGTTTCATGGGGCGGAAGTCTTCTGAGAAACAATTTGAACTCTGTGATAAACGGTGAAGGAATCGACTGTTATTTCAGAGGGTTTTATCTTGTGAAGGGAAAGCAACTTATTGATAATCATACTCTTGCAGACCATGCAAAGCCAAACAGTCACAGCAACGAGTTTTATAAAGGCTTGCTGGACGAGGAAGGAAACGGTGTTTTCAACGGAAAGATAATGGTACGACAGGATGCACAAAAGACAAATGCATACCAGACTAATACTAATATACTTCTTTCGAATGACGCAACGATTAATTCAAAGCCGCAGCTTGAAATATTTGCGGATGACGTTAAATGCAGCCACGGAGCAACAATGGGACAGATAAATCCTGATGAGGTGTTTTATTTAAGGTCAAGAGGTATATCGGAATCAGAGGCAAAGAAGTTACTGCTTTCGGCTTATGCTCGTGAAATAATAGATGAAGTAGCAAACGAAGAGCTAAAAAAGTTACTGATAAAGAGATTAGAAGAAAAGCTCGGCTAAAATTATTGAATGATATTTACATTATGAAATCATATGTTTGACGTTGAAAAAATAAGGAGAGATTTCCCAATACTTAAACAGAAGGTTTACGGAAAAGAGCTTATATATTTAGACAATGCCGCTACAACACACAAGCCACAAGTGGTTATTGACGCAATTACAAAATATTATTCGGAACAAAACAGCAATGTTCACCGAGGAGTGCATTTCCTGAGCGACAGCGCTACAACCTTATATGAGAAATCAAGAAAGTTGATTACAGAATTTATCAACGCAAAGAGTGATAATGAAATAGTCTTTGTAAGAGGAACAACTGAAGCGATAAATCTTGTTGCTAACGGATACGGAGACAAGTTTATCAAGGAGGGCGATGAAATAATCGTATCATACCTTGAACATCATTCGAACATAGTACCATGGCAGATGCTTTGCGAGAGAAAAAATGCAAAGCTTAAAGTAATACCTGTAAATGATGACGGTGAATTAATAATAGACGAATACGAAAAGCTTTTAAGCGGAAAGACTAAGATTGTTGCGGTAGGACATACATCGAATGCACTTGGTACGAAGAATCCCGTTAAAGATATAATTGACATTGCACATGATGCAGGAGCGGTTGTATTGATAGACGGGGCGCAGGCGGTGCAGCATTCACGGGTTGATATGCAGGAACTTGATGTTGATTTCTTTGCTTTTTCGGGGCATAAGGTTTACGGTCCTACGGGAATAGGCGTGCTTTACGGTAAAGAGGATTTACTGAATGCGATGAATCCCTATCAGGGCGGCGGTGACATGATAAAAAGTGTATCATTTGAAAAAACCACATATAATGAGCTGCCATATAAGTTTGAAGCAGGAACTCCCGATATTTGCGGGGCGATTGTTTTACCGGAAGCATTAGAATACGTGAAGAATGCAGGGCTTGATAATATTGCAGAATATGAGAATGATCTTATGAACTACGGGACAAAGAAGTTAAAAGAAATCGAAGGATTCAGGTTAATAGGAAATGCAAAGAACAAGGCAAGCGTGATATCATTTTTACTGGAAGGAGTTCATCCTTACGACGTGGGAACGATACTTGATAAACAGGGAATTGCCGTGAGAACAGGTCACCATTGTGCTGAGCCGTTAATGAACAGGCTGGGGATTCCGGGAACGATAAGAGCATCGTTTGGAATGTATAATACGAAAAGTGAAATAGATGCACTTGTTGACGGAGTAAAAAAGGCAAAGAAAATGTTATCATAAGGTATGGAAAACACGATAGAAAAAACTGAAGCGGAGATAGTAGAAGATTTTTCGTTTTTTGATAACTGGGAAGATAAGTATGAATACATAATAGACTTCGGAAAAAGCCTGAAACCAATGAATCCCGTTTACAAAACAGATGAGAACAAGGTTGCCGGCTGCGTATCACAGGTATGGCTGCACACTGAATATAAGAATGGGAAGCTATATTTTCAGGCAGACAGCGATGCGATAATAACAAAGGGACTTGTGGGACTGCTTGTGAAAGTTTTATCAGGCAAGGAACCAAAAGACATAATAAATGCAAAACTTGAATTTATAGACAAGATTGGAATGAAGGAGCATCTATCTCCGACAAGGTCTAACGGACTTGTTTCGATGATAAAGTTTATGAAAAGAAGTGCGGAATATTATATAAACAGCAATTAAATCAGAGGTTTTATTTGGAAGAAATGAAAGAAGAAAATATTAATAAAGAAGAGAATAAATCAGGTGCTGAAAGTGCGGACAAGACTGTTGACCTTGAAATACTAAAAGAAGAGGTTGTAAAAGTACTGAAAAACTGTTTCGACCCTGAAATACCTGTTAATATTTATGATTTGGGTTTAATCTATGATATTAATCTTGCAACGAACGGAGATGTATTCGTTGTAATGACTTTGACATCACCCGCTTGTCCTGTCGCAGGGACGCTTCCGGGAGAAGTACAGGAAAAATTAAGAGAACATCCAATGGTAAATGATGCAAGAGTAGAAATAACTTTTGACCCTCCGTGGAGTTTTGACAACATGTCCGAAGAAGCAAAGTATGAATTAGGATTTATTTAATTATACTTTTTCAGCAAGGTATCCAACGCCCGAAAGAGATTCTATAATTTTTCCAATTTCCGGATTTTCACCTTTAACAGTTAATATCTTATCTTCGCTCTTTAAATCAACACTCCATTCACTAATACCGGTATCTGAATCAAGGACAGGGGTAATCTTGTTTATACAATGGTTGCAATTAATGTTTGTCTTGAATTTTATTTCTGTCATATATTAATTATTTTTATAAAATAAGGTATTTTTAGAATCAAAGAAATTTAATAATTCATCTATATTGAGACCTTGTCCAAACTGCAAAAGCAGGGAAAACACTCTAAAGATTAAAGAGGAAGAATTTCTCATTGTGAGATGCAAATCCTGCGGACTGACATTTTTATTAAATCCGCCTGACGAGAGCGTTATTTATGAAGATTATTATCAGATAGAGTTTAAAGGTGATGATTACAGGGAAGACTCGCCGTTTGCTCATTTAAGAGAGATATATGAGATAAACGAGCAACGTACTGAGTTTATAAAGAAGTTTGCTTCACTTGCAGAAGATTTTAAAATACTTGACATCGGATGTGGGTCGGGATTGTTTTTGAAATCATGCAAGGATGTGGGAATACAAGGAGAAGGAATTGATGTTTCGGGCAATGCCCTGAAGTTTGCGCGGGATGAATTCGGGCTGAATGTTTACAATAAAACAACAGATGACCTGATAAACGAAAAAAAGAAATACGACATGATAACGATGTGGCACGTACTGGAACATATTATGGAACCTACAGTTGAATTAAGTAAGATAAAGGAGCTGCTTTCACCGAACGGGTATCTGATGATTGAAGTACCTAATCTAAACAGCATTAAGTTCAAACTGAGCGGGAAAAAATGGAAGGGCGGTAATCATCCATTGTACCACAGAAGTTTTTTCACTTCAAGAACGCTTGGAGAGACGCTAATGAAAAGCGGGTTTACGAATTTTAAACGATTAAATTTTTCATATCCGCTTTCTAACAAGAACTTTTTCTACAACTTATTAAAAACAATATTTAATGTTTTCAGTGCAGACGCTTTTCTTAACTTTATCTCAAGGAACACCAATGATTAGAATACTGATTTTGTTTCTGTTTATACTACCACTCACGAATATATCCTTAGCCCAAAAAGGACAGAAGCTTATACCGCCAACAAGCGGCATATATGCAGGGGTATTTCCCGACATGGGGAACACAGAAGACAGCTTAACTACGGAACGAATACAAGAATACCTTAACATAACAGGAACCCAACCCTTGTGGATATGTTTTTCAAACAGCTGGTTTTACGGAATAAAATTTCCGAAAGATAAAGCCGAGTCGGTGGCAGGATTTAACTCAATTCCATACATAAGAATAATGCCAAGAAGCGACTGGGGAATGGGAAGACCAGACCTTGTTTATGGTCTGGATAAAATTGCTAACGGAGACTTTGACGAAGATTTAATAAAATGGGCAAAAGATGCTAAGAAATTCGGCAAGCCTATACTCGTAGAATTTGCCCCTGAGATGAATGGCAACTGGTTTCCATGGAGCGGTGTATTCAATTTCGAAGAAGAGGGTGCAGAACTATACAAAGACGCACACAGGCATGTTGTGGATCTGATGAGAGAAACGGGCGCAGACAATTTAACCTGGATGTATCACGTGAATGCAGTATCAGAGCCAAACGCTGACTGGAACAGATTCATATCATACTACCCGGGTGATGAGTATATAGACTGGTTAGGGATGAGTGTTTACGGCTCGCAGAAAGTCGGATGGCCATGGGCATTTTTCTACCCTTACTTCAGGAGTGCATACAGGGAGCTGGAGAAACTTTCAAAAGTAAAACCGATAGCAATAGCAGAGTTTGGCGTTGTTGAAGACCCGAGCGCAGGAAACAAAGCTGAATGGATAAGAGATGCTTTTGAAACAGTGCTCAGCGGAAAGTTTCCAAGATTAAAAGCTATATCTTACTGGCATTCATCCTTTGACAATGCAGACGGTTCCATTTCGAACATGCGGATTGATTCGTCACCAGAGGCACTGAAGGTTTACAAGGAATTTATAGATATGGATGTATTTAAAGTGAAGGCAACGTTTAAATAGAATTAGTTAACAAATTATTTTACAAAAACTAAACAGTAAAAAATGAAAGAAAAGAGTATTGAACTACTAAACAAAGCAGTATCGGATGAACTCTCAGCAGTTCACCAGTATATGTATTTTCATTTCCATTGCGATGACCAGGGATATGATCTGCTTGCGAATCTTTTTAAAAGAACCGCAATTGAAGAAATGATGCATATAGAACTATTAGCTGACAGAATATTATTTCTGAAAGGCGATGTTGAGTTAGTGCCATTAACCGGGGTAAAGAAAATTCATGATGTAAAAGAAATGCTCAAGATGGCAAAAGAGATGGAAGTAAGCAGCGCAGATGCATACAACAAATGGGCAAATGAATGCGCACAAAATGCCGATTCAGCTTCAAAGAAGCTGTTTGAAACGCTTGTTGAAGACGAAGAAAGGCATTTTTCGCAGTATGATGATGAAACAGAGAACATGTTGAAGTTTGGTGATAACTATCTTGCTTTGCAATCTATTGAGAGAAGCAAGTCAGTAGCAATAAGACCACCGGCAGGTAATCCGAGCAGTAATTAATACTACTGTAAGGAGCGGTATTTGTTTTATAAAACAAAAGGGACTGATAAAAAACGTCAGTCCCTTTTAGCTTTAATTATGAAATATTACTTGAGTAACATCATTTTCATTGTTTTGGAGAAATCCTGTGCTGTAAACTTATAAAAATAAACACCGCTTGTCAGGTTAGCACCTACGAATTCGACCTCATAATTTCCTGCCGTAACATAGCTATTCAAAAGTATTGCTGATACTTCCCTTCCGAGCGAGTTAAAAACTTTTAAGGTAACGTTTGTTGCTTTTGGAACGCTGAACCTTATTGTTGTTGTCGGGTTAAAAGGATTAGGATAATTTTGTTTTACATCAAATTTATTTGGTATCTCATTGCCGATAGGAGTAATACCAACCTGTGATCCAAGTTTTGTCATCTGTGATGCTGTCAGCGGCAAAACATACTGCGAGAGCATCTGGTGTCCATTAAGCCCGGATTTCAGGAAGACCCATTGAGCAGGGTTAGTATAATTCGTATCAACACGACCTACGTAGTTGGCAAAATCAAATTTAAACACAGTGGAATAATTAGGCGGAATGGGAATAACACCTGTTTTATGAACAATACGTTTTGGGGTTAAAGTTGAATCCCATTTAGCTACATAAATCTGTCCAGTTGTATTTAACTCATTTATAATAGCGTTATTGTGACATCCAGAACAAGCCCTTGTTGAGTCTTTTGTCATAATGGTGTGTGAATAATAAGGACCATAACCCATAAATGACTGCCCTTGATATGTTAATGACTGATAATTAACGAGACCGATTTTATTTTCCTTCTTAGGCAATCTTCCGAGCATAATAAAATCTCTAAGCTGTCCGATAGGACGCTTAAAGCCTCTCATACCTGACCATAGCTCTGTTTCAAAATGGCAATTGTAACACGTAACCTCAGCGCGAGCGTGGCATGCCGAGCACTCGACTGTGGCATTATGTGTTGAGTGAGCGAGCTGATTATTTGGTGTTATGGGAATTACATTGTGGCAACCAACTGTCTGGCATGTTTTACTCAATGTTGTATCAAACATTGTATTGTGATTGGTAGCGTCAAGATGTAAATCTTCTTTAGTGTGGCATGTGATGCAAGAAAATCCTGCTGATTTGTGTTTATCAGTGTAAAAATTTCTTTCTACTTTCTGCCGGCTATGACATCTAAGACAAATAGTGTCAGGTACGGCATTTCCGATTGCAAAGTTATGGCAATCATTACAAGATGGTTGATATGTTGCTGTGTCAATCGGGGTATTATTTGCCAATTTACCCGGGTGGCATCTCATACACCTTAAAGATGCCATCGGAATACCTGTGATTACTTCAAACCCACCGGTTTGCACTTTGTAAAAATATTCCTTTCCTTTTCTTGTCATATGCAGGCTTGCATTTGACTGTGAATATGTAAAATCAGTAAAAAGGAAAGCAATAATTAACATGAATAATGAAAACAGAGTAAATTTTTTCATACTTTTTATTCCTCTAATAAGTTTAAAAAATCTTTTTCTATATAATAACACTGCAATATTTGTGCCGCATAAACATTCAAATTTATGATGATTTAAGCTGTTTAATATAACCTTTAGGGAAAATCTCCACAAAAGAGCTAAACCATGTAGATAATATACACATAACAAGAGATT
>JBHELA010000342.1:0-2768 GCA_041859005.1 Ignavibacteria bacterium | reverse complement strand
TAAATTTTCATCACAGCAAAAGGATAAAATAAACAACACAGGAATCCTTCTCTCCTCAGGACTTATAGCAGGCGAAGCTTTAATAGGTTTGCTCTTTGCCGGACTTGCATTTGCCGACATAAAACTCTTCCACATGTTTTCCGAGCCCTCATTTTTCGGAAGCGTAATTGCAATTGTACTTATAGGCGTTTTTCTCGTAAAAATACCCCTCAGCAAAAAGAATATAGATTAATTTAAAATTCATTCATTTAAATGGGTAACGCAAAAAGCGTTGCCCATCCGTATTTTCACCCCATTTCTCCCCCTTTATTCACCAAAACATCACATTTTACAATTTTTTTCTGTATGTCTGCGATATGCCTGCGATATGCCTGCGATATGCCTACGATATGCCTGCGTTATCCTTACATTTCAAAATTACCCCAAAATGAAGTGATTTAAACCCCAAATTACCACAAAGTAACTTTTATAAATATCTATCTGTTTAAACTTATAAATACATTAAAATTATAAAGGAGTAATAAAATGTTAGCATGCAATATCGGTAAAACCGATAAAATTGTTCGTATCGTAATTGGAGTAATAATTTTTGCCGCAGGGTTTGTTTTCAATACCTGGCTGGGCGTTATTGGCCTCATTCCGATTCTTACCGCTGTTTTCGGACGCTGTGGATTGTACTATTTGTTAAAAATCAATACAGCTAAATCAGACAATAATTCCTAATAAAACCCCTGTCACTTTTTAGAGTGTCAGGGGATTTCTCTTCTCAAATATCATTAAATCGTCGAATAATTTACACTTTATTCGACATATCTGTCGAAATCTTAGTTTTTTAGTCCAATTTATCGCTCGATTCCTGTCTTTATTTGGCACACTAATTGACATTATAAATAGTATGCACATTTTACAACTTTTTCGAAAGAAAGTGCTTTTCAGTAAGTTATGAACTTGTTGTTTACATCTGCATATAATTTTGTAAATCAATTGCATATTATTATTTATTATTAAAGGAAATGAACTTAAGCAACATAAACAAATAAATTTGTAAAGTTCTAATTATTTTATTTATATGGAATACAGCAAACTGGTAATAGGAAAAAAATGTTATCTTACTCCGCTTGATATCTCAGATGCAGAAAAAGTATCAAAGTGGCAGAATGATTTAAAGGTTCAAATGAATTTTGACCTCGTGTTTACACTAACTGCTGACGATATCAGGTATTATTTACCCGAAGCAAAAAAAACAGCAAGGATTTTTGGTGTCGTTGAAAAGGAGACAGAAAAACTTATCGGTGTAACAGGTCTGCACGATATCGATCACATAAGTCGCCACGCTATGTTCAGCATATACATTGGTGAGCAGGAATACAGGGCTAACGGGTTTGGAACCGAAGCAGTTCAACTTACTCTTGACTTTGGATTTAATATGCTCAATCTTCACAATATCGCACTGTTCGTGATTCAGTTTAATAAAGGTGCTATAAGAGTTTATGAAAAGTGCGGATTCAAATATGCAGGGGTTAAGAGGCAGTCAAAAATTCTCTGCGATGAAAAGTTTGACATGCTTATGATGGATATACTTGCAGAGGAATTCAAAAGCATTTATGTAAAACAGGTATTAAAGGATATTAAAAAATAATTCGAAAAGGAAAAATTACATCACAGGAATTTAAAATTACTTAATGAAAAAGACATTTATCTTCATTGTTCTGTTTGTTCTTACTGCGGCATCTCTTTACTCTCAATGGGAACGACTTCCTAGCCCTAACGGCGGGAATATCCTAAGCATAGCATTCTCAGGTTCAACCACTTATACCGGTACGTACGGCGCCGGTATTTTTAAGTCAGCTGATAATGGTTCATCTTGGAGTGCTGCGAACAACGGTATGACTAATCAATATGTCTATTCTATGGCAGTGAATGGTGCGACGGTTTTTGCGGGTACTTACGGCAGCGGTGTTTTTGTTTCAAACAATAACGGCTCAAGCTGGTCTGCATCAAACAACGGCTTAACAAACCTTTACGTAAATGCACTTACTGTCAGCGGCTCGAATATTTTTGCGGGAACATTCGGTGGTATATTTCTTTCAACCAATAACGGCTCAAGCTGGACTGCTGTTAATAATGGTTTGACGGACCCGAATATATATACAATCGCAGTTAATGGCTCAAGTATATTTACCGGTACTTATACAGGTGCCTTCTTGTCAACGAATAATGGTTCAAGCTGGACAAAACTAAACGGCGGATTAGCTGATAGCGTTTCGGTCATGTCATTTGCTTTCAATGGTTCTACAGTCTTTGCAGGCACTTACGGCAACGGAGTGCAGGTCTCAAATAACAACGGCTCAAGCTGGGCTGCGGTGAATTCAGGTCTGACTAATCTGTATGTCTGGTCACTTTCTGTAATCGGTTCAAACCTTTTTGCAGGGACTTCTTACGGAATGTTTCTTTCGAATAATAACGGTGCAAGCTGGACGGCTATTAATAACGGTTTATTGTTCTGGACTATAAACATAATCAAACCTAACGGAAGTAATCTTTTTGCGGGGACTTACGGCGGGGGAATTTTTCTTACTACTAACAACGGTTCTAACTGGACATCCGTAAGCACAGGCTTAATAAACGTTCTTGTCAATTGTTTTGCAGTAACGGGAACTGGTCTGATTACAGGAACAAACGGAAGTGGAATCTTTCGTTCGCTTAACAACGGCGCTAATTGGTCAGCTGTTAATACAGGATTGCTTAATTACTATGTTTATTCTCTT
>JBHELA010000264.1:0-3421 GCA_041859005.1 Ignavibacteria bacterium | reverse complement strand
TTCTCTGTGTCCTCTGTGCCTATCTCTGTGCGCCTCTGTGGTAAAATCTTTTCTTTGTTTGTGGCTCTTGCTAATCAGTGTTCCATTTAAGCTCTCCCAAAACCTAATTACATAAAATTATTCCTATCCGCGCAAATCCGTTTCATCCGTGAAAATCAGCGTTCAATTAAATAAAAGTAAATTTCTAAGAGACTTAAAATCAGTTTTTGTTCTCTTTGTCGCAGATTCGACGCGGAGAACGACCTTTGCCTTCGAGTCGTAGATCCGCCATCTTGTCGTAGATCCGCCATCTTGTCGTAGATCCGCCGTCTATCTGGGAGGATTGGGCGGACGAACTTTGCGTTAAAAATCTTTTATGAATCAATAATATATTTATTTCTTCTGCGCCCTCTGCGTCCTCTGCGTTCTCTGCGTTCGAGTCGAAGATTCGACGTGGCGAACGGTTAAAATCAATATTATTTGTTTCTCTTTTTTCTCTGTGTGCTCAGTGATTTTTCTCGGCGGGCTCTGTAGTAAAATCTTTTCTCTATTTTAAAAACATTAAAAATTCTTTTCTAAGTGATCTGAGTGCTACTATCCGTAAAAATGTTGTAATAAAAACAAACATATTACAAAATAAAAACTTTCTAATTATCTGAATTTATTACACATATGAAACAATTTATATGCTCTCTTTGTCGTAAATTCGCCGTGGAGAACGACCTTTGCCTTCGAGTCGTAGATCCGCCATCTTGTCGTAGATCCGCCGTCTAGCTGGGAGGATTGGGCGGACGTTCTTTGCGTTGAAAACCTTTTGTTAAACTATAATCTATTTGCTTTCTCTGCGTTCTCTGCGACCTCAACGGAAAATATTCTATTATATCGTGTATTTTCTCTGTGCGCTCTGTGACCATCTCTGTGCGCTCTGTGTAAAATCTTTTCTTTGTTTGTGGCTCTTGTTAATCCGTGTTCAATTTATCTCTCCCAAAACCTAATTGCATTAAATTATTTTTATCCGCGCAAATCCGTTTCATCCGTGAAAATCCGCGTTCTATTCTTTAACCCACTTCTCTCAATTGAATATGTAATCTATATTTCATAATTTTAGTAAAACACTAACAATGCCTATTAACTTAAATAAACTTACATCAAAATCACAGGAAGCTCTTCAAAAAGCTCAGGAAATAGCTGTACAAAACTCTAATCAGATTATTGAACCCGCTCATCTCTTTTCTGCCATGCTCAGTGATAATGAGAGTATCTTAAATTCAATATTCCTCAAACTCTCCATTGACAAAGAGCAGCTTATAATCCGTACAGATGAATTCGTTAACGCTCTGCCAAAAGTAACTGGCAGTGTCTCAGAACAGCTTTCTATTTCCCGCGAACTTAACTCCGTTCTCGAAAAAGCTTTTTCCGAAGCTGCTGATATGAAAGATGATTATGTTTCTGTTGAACATCTTCTTATCGGTCTTATTGAAACAAAAGGTAATGTGTCTATACTTTTAAAATCTTTTAATCTAACAAAGAAAAGTATTTTAAATATTCTAAAAGATGTTCGCGGCTCCCAGCGTGTCACGTCTCAAAATCCTGAAGATACTTTTCAGGCACTCGAACGTTATGGTAAAAACTTGAACCAGCTTGCTGCAAGAGGTAAACTCGACCCCGTTATCGGCAGGGAAGAAGAGATTAGAAGGGTTCTTCAGGTATTATCGCGCCGTACTAAAAACAATCCCGTTCTAATTGGTGAACCGGGAGTTGGTAAAACTGCAATCGCTGAAGGCATCGCCATCCGAATCGTTCAGGGCGATATTCCCGAAGGACTGAAGGATAAGCATATAGTCGCTCTTGATATGGGTGCTCTCATCGCAGGTGCACAGTATCGCGGACAGTTTGAAGACAGACTTAAATCAGTATTAAAGGAAGTCCAGAACTCTGACGGAAAAGTTATTCTATTCATAGATGAACTTCATACTGTCATAGGTGCAGGTGCCGCATCGGGTTCTATGGATGCTTCAAACCTTTTGAAACCCGCTCTTGCAAGAGGGGACTTGCGCTGTATCGGTGCAACTACTCTGGACGAATACAGAAAGTACATTGAAAAGGATGCTGCTCTCGAACGACGCTTTCAGCCCGTTCTTGTTACAGAACCCGGCGTCGAAGATACTGTTTCGATTCTTCGTGGTCTCAAAGAAAAGTATGAAATCCATCACGGCGTTAGAATAACAGATGGAGCAATAGTTGCCGCGGCTCAGCTTTCTGATAGATATATTTCTGACAGGTTCTTGCCCGATAAAGCTATAGACCTTATCGATGAAGCAGCTTCAAAGCTTAGAATTGAAATTGATTCTATGCCCGAAGAACTTGATAACCTTGAGCGCCGTATTAAACAGCTCGAAATTGAACGCGAAGCCCTTAAACGTGAATTGTAATTTGGCTATTTTGATTGTTATCCCTGTTGCGTCAAAAAGAATGTAACCGTAAAAGTATCTTTTTATTTATTAAACAATAATCTATTTGTTTTTTCTGCGAACTCTCCTTTGCAGTAAAAAAATCCTTTTGTTTTCTCTGCGAACTCTGCGACCTTTGCTGTAATAAATTTCTATTATTTCTTGCTCTATCTCTGTGTGCTCTGTGATTCTTCTCGGTGCTCTCTGTGGTAAAAGTTTTTCTTTAGTTTGTAGCTCTTGTTACGTCGTCCCCCCCCCCCCCCCATTACAAAATTTGTATATAGAAATTAACAACGAAAAGGTTTATTTTTTCAATAGTTTCAAGTTGAATATGTTTCCCAATAATCACACATATTAGAATTTTGAATTTTATGAAAAGACAAAACCGGCAGATACTATTACCATCTCTTCTTTTTAGCATTATCGTAATTATTTGTTTGCTTACTTCACTTCCTGCGACAGCACAGATGCAATTTGAATGGGCGAGGAATTATCCTAATTATAGAATATATGAACATTCATCTGCTTTAGATTCTTCCGGAAATATTTTTTCTGTTGGTGATTCTTCTTCTTATTTAAAAATATTTAAACATAATTCAAACGGCACTCTTATCTGGACAAAAGAATTAAATCACAGGAAAACTAACTCAAGATTGCTTGCAGCAACTGATAGAAATAATGATCTATACGTATCATATGGAAATATTAATCATCAATTTGTATTGGTAAAAATTGATTCATCAGGGCAGTTGAAATGGGAGAATATATTAATCTATGGAGGGTATGACGAGCCATACAGTATTGCCGTTGATAAGGCAGGTTTCATTTATTTAACTGGAGAGACATTTAATGGAATTACAAAAAGCCTCACGGTAAAATTTACTCCGCAAGGTGATACGCTGTGGGCAAGAATTAATCCCGAATATGTTATGTCAGGGAATTATGTAAGTCTTGATGACAGCGGATATGTTTATGTTGCTGGAGGTTATATT
>JBHELA010000126.1:0-26440 GCA_041859005.1 Ignavibacteria bacterium | reverse complement strand
GAATACGGATTTTTTTGCAAAGGTTGGTTTAAGACTGAAAAAGGGGAGTATGAAGATGCTGTTGCGTTTTTTGACGATGCAATAAAGCAAAATAATGAATTCTGGCAGGCATATTATCAACGTGGAAACTCGTACGGTGTTTTAAAGGATTATTCGAAAGCAATAAGCGATATTTCTAAAGCACTTGAGCTTAATCCCGGTTACGGTGAAGGTTATTTTGTCAGAGGTGCAACTTACATAATGGGGGTAGGAAATAAAGAAAAAGGCTGTGAAGACTGGCAAAAAGCTCTTTCGCTCGGTTATAAAAAAGCCGGTCAATACATAGATAAATTCTGCAAGTAAAAAGGTATTTCTTATGTAAAGGAAAAATGCCGGCTTATTTATCGGCATTTTTAGAATCGACCTGTTTGAAGCAGGAAGGCGAGATTTTCCGGGTATCGGGACGACCTTTGAGTTATTAACTTCCTCTTATTAACTCATACAAATTGTTTTTAATTGGACTTGAACGATTTTGATTAATTGCCTTAAATTACAACTCCTCTTGGTATTCCTTTCATTTTAAGATATATATATACTTAATAAATTATTTTTGGGAAAAGCAGTTTTATTTTATTCATCTAATATTGTCGTGTGCTGAGCTTAAATTAACACACTTTAAGCCTTTTGAATACTTCTTCAATTTTATCGTAATAAGAATCTCTATCTGTGATTTCATAGGCACGTTCTTTTGCAGTATTGCCAAGTGAATTTATTTTGTTATCATCATAATAAAGACTCATAATAGTTTCTTTCAATTCTGATACTGAACCTGATTTGTATATAAATCCGTTTTTTCCATTATTGATTAACTCGGGAAGTGCGCCACTGTCTGAGGCAATAACAGGTTTCCCTAATAGCATTCCTTCGATCACAGTATAACCAAAAACTTCATACCATATTGAAGGAACGACAAGAAACTTTGACTGCATTACATTATATAACGCATCTTTTCTTTCTTTGTTTCCTGTAAATTCAATGTTAGTAATATTTTTATTCTTGCAGTATTCTTTCATTTCCTTTAACAGATTTCCGTAACCTATAACGGTCAAATTTACATCAGGTAATTCGGCAACTGCATTTATTAAAGTTCTTATACCTTTGTTCTCTTCAACCCTTCCAAGATATGTTATGTACCGTTTATTATTGCTCTTTTCATTTGTAAGTTTATTAACATTATTAATAATCTCTTTCTCATAAAAGTGATAAATTGTAATTAGTTTATTTTCATCGTATCCGTTTTTTATGAAAATCTGCCGAATGAATTCTGATGGACATATAAAGTAATCAATTCTGTTATATATCCGAATAATGTTATAATAATAATTCTGAATAGACGAATACAGGCTTGGTAGTAATTTGCCGCCTTTACATTTGTTTACTGTGCATCTTATAAATTTGCCTCCACTACATTCCTCGCATACTTGTCTGTTTCGAAAAAATGTTGTGAGAGAACAAAAAAATTTATAATCGTGAACTGTTATTATTATTGGAATACTGTGTTTACTTAATATTCTGAGAAATTTAGGAGTAACATAATGATTCAGATTGTTGAGATGTGCGACATCAATTCTGTTCGATTTTATTAGATTTTCTAATTTTGCACCAGCTGAGTTGATATTTCTACGGAGTTTCAGAGGATTTTTCGATTCAGAATCAAATTTGTCGTAAAAGTATTCGGAGTATTCTGATTCAAAATTTCTATTATCTTTACAAGAAAATGGTATTACTTTATTACCTTTCTCGGTGTAAAGATTAAACATACTGTTTACGTATGTCCAATCGCCGCCTGAAGGAAACCATGTCCAGTTAAGAAGCAGTATATTCAATTTATTAATATTTAAGTTTTCTATTTGATTAAACTCAGAAATTTGATTAACAAAAACAAGTCTAAGGTTGAAAAATATTTTGACTAACTTGCAAAACTGTCCAAATAACATTCTAATAATTATTCGGAAGGGTTTAAAGAAATAAAGAGTACAAATTTTCTTTTGCCGAAAGAAAAGCGAAATCAGATACGGCCAACAAGTTCAGAACAGGATAAAATGTTTCTTTAGATTCGGGCGCTAAATTATCACAAAATAAAACAACAAATACTGAACTTTATTGTTTATTAGTCGTGAACATAGAATTGGTTGTTATGAATAATAAATTTATTGTTATTTTCTGATAATCAATGTATTTTCATATTATTTGATTAATTAAACCTTTACTTGGAAAAGTTGATATTATCAATAGAAAACATAAACGAATCATTTAGAAAACGAGTAATCTATGGTAATTTCTTATTAAAACTTGATGCAAGAAAAATTAATATTCTGATGAGTGCAAATAATTCAGGTAAGACTATTCAATTTTTTATTTTTGTATACTCATATATGCTGATAGTATTTGGATTATTTCCAAAAAATCATTATGTAAATGAAGCACCGGCAGTAATCAAAAACTAGAAATTTCTAAAATATTTTGTATTTCATGTTAATAAGCGGGCTTACTGAAAAGGAAATGTCTTAATGGTTATGGAAGAGAGTTTAAAATTGCTAATTTCAAAGAATATATAAAAGTGAATAGTACTCAAGTATAAGTTTTTTATAGTCCTTATATATATAATAGTATCTAATGATATTTTTTGGATTTCTTCGAATAAAGATTTTAAGCTATTTATAAGATGCGAAAGATACAATTATTCAAATTATAGTTTAGTGTTTTTAACATAAACTAACGTGTTTATACTTAGAAGCGGTAATGTAAACTGTTGATTAAAAATATACAATTATGAGAATAGGTATTGAGGCACAAAGGATTTTCCGAAGGAAAAAGCACGGGATGGACGTAGTTGCACTTGAGATGATAAAGAAACTACAAGTTCTTGACACGAAGAACGAGTATTTTGTTTTTATAAAGCCGGATGAGGATGAAAATTGTTTAAAAGAAACAGCCAATTTCAAGATAGTAAAATTGACAGGGATATCTTATCCCTACTGGGAACAAGTATGCTTGCGAAAAGCTGCAAAGAAATATGGTGTGGATTTGCTTCACTGCACAAGTAACACAGCACCTATCTATTCAGATGTACCGATTGTTTTAACACTGCACGACATAATTTACCTTGAACAAAAATCATTGATACAAAAAGATGGAACTTTGTATCAAA
Source organism: Ignavibacteria bacterium (assembly GCA_041859005.1). Taxonomy (GTDB): domain Bacteria; phylum Bacteroidota; class Ignavibacteria; order Tepidaquicellales; family Tepidaquicellaceae; genus CAIKZJ01. The sequence continues at coordinate 23,250 of JBHELA010000126.1, read as the reverse complement.
AGTTTGGAAATGTTTACAGAAAAATTGTTGTTCCAATAATCCTGAATAAATGTAAAGCAATTATTACGGTATCGGACTTTGAACGCCACAGGATAGTAACTCATTTAGGACTAAAAGAAAGCAGGGTGAAAACAGTATATAACGGAATCAGCGAGCATTTTAAGCCTGTTACAGACCTTGATATTTTGTGTTCCATTTCTAAGAAATATCATTTACCAAAAGAGTTTATTTTCTTTTTGGGAAATACAGATCCCAAGAAGAATGTTGTTGGTACTTTAAAAGGATATGCAATTTATTTAAGAGAAAATGACAACAAGATTCCGCTTGTAATGCTTGATTATAAGAAAGATGCATTAGGAAGAACTTTATCAGAAATAAACGAGCCGCAATTGTTAAAACATATTTTACTTCCCGGTTACATTCAAAATGCTGATTTACCCTCCATTTATTCTTTAGCAAAATTATTTTTATATCCTTCGCTAAGAGAAAGTTTCGGAATTCCACCTCTTGAAGCAATGGCCTGCGGTACACCAGTTTTAGCTTCAAATACTTCGTCAATACCGGAGGTAACAGGAGATGCAGCATATTTAATAGACCCATTCAAGCCGGACGAAATCGCAAATGGAATAAAACTATTAACTGCAGATATTAATCTTAGGGAAGAATTAAGTAAGAAGGGGAAATTAAGGGCATCAAAGTTTTCGTGGTTTTCAACAGCTGAATCTGTCTTAAAAATTTATAATTCCTTAAATTGAAATTTGCAAAAGATCCATATTGGATGAAATCGGGTTTGTACACCCTTTTAAACAGGGTATCCGATTTTATATTTGGGTTTATTGTGTTTATAATACTTGTCAGAATATTAACGAAGGAGGAATTCGGAACTTGGGTATTGTTTGTTTCAATTTCAGCATTAGTCGAAATGACCCGGTCCACATTTGTTCAAAGTGCATTTGTCAAATTCTCTGTAGCATCAGATGAGAAAGAATACAGCGAAATCCTGTCTGCTTCTTTCATGCTTAATGTATTTATTACTTCAATACTAATTGTTTTGCTTGTATTGCTTGCCGGAATGCTTTCCAATTTATGGAAAACACCAGAGTTAACAAACATTATGTATGTCTATACCATGGTAACTTTTTCATACATATTCTTTACACAGTTTATTGTTATAATGCAGGCAAAGTTTAATTTTAAAGGAATTTTTTACTCACAGTTATTACGCACAGGTGGATTCTTTTTGTTTGTATTAATATGCTGGTTACTGCAACTCAAAGTATTTCTAATATATCTTGTTTTCTCGCAATTGGTTTTTGCTATTCTGGCATCGGGTTTATCATACTTGTTTGTGAAAAAGCACTTCAGATTAAATTTATATCCAAACTGGAAATGGGTGAAAAAATTGTTTCGATACAGTAAATATGTTTTTGGAACAACGATGATATCAAACATTTCCAATAGTATGGATAAATTTCTACTTGGAGGAATTTTGAATACCGCTGAAGTTGCAATATTTAACTCAGCAACAAGGATACTAAATATGATTGATGTTCCATTATTCACAATATCAACTATTGTTTTTCCGAAGAGTGCGGAAAGAATTAAGACTGAAGGTCCGAAAGCAATTAAATATCTTTACGAAAGATCAATCGGGCTCATACTGGCTATGGCAATACCATTTACCATAGTTTGCTTTGTTTTTGCTGAGCAAATTATTTTAATAATCGCAGGAAAGGATTATTTAGATGCCGTTCCGATACTGCGGGTTGTAATATTTCTGAGCATACTAAAACCCTTTGACAGGCAGTCAGGTTCATTTCTTGATGTTATTGGAAAACCAAACATTAATTTTATTACGGTACTAATAAATTTTGTTTTAGCGGTTGGTATTCTCTACGTTATGCTTACTTACTTAGGTGTGATTGGTGCTGCGTATGGAATACTGCTTTCAACATTCATAGGAATTGTTGTTACTCATATTATTTTGTATAAGTTATTAAACATTAATCCGTTTAATACTTTTATTTATGCGTTGCACTTTTACTCTGAAGGAATGAAGCAAATAAAAGCGAGGCTAACGAAAAATAAAGGAGAATAAGTTATGAGCAGGTTTAAATTACCTAAATGGCTTGTACAGCATCTTTTCGAGTATCAGAGCATAAATGATATTCCCAAGCTCCAATATGAAAAGATTATTTCCGGGTTAAATAATTTAATAAATCCCGAACCGGAAGTCTCAATAGTAATTCCTGTATGGAATGAAGAGACAAACATTTACAGGACATTATCTTCAATATCTCAGATTAAAACCAAATACAGGTGCGAACTCTTGCTTGTAAACAACAACTCGACAGACGGAACACAAAAACTTATAGATGATATAGGTGTAAGGAGTGTTTTTGAGAAGGAGCAGGGAATTGCCAATGCAAGGTCAGCCGGATTGAAGAACGCAAAAGGTAAATACCATTTATGCGCAGATGCTGACACGTTTTATCCGCCAACATGGGTTGATGGAATGGTTGAAACACTAAGAGAAGAAAACGTGGTCTGTGTTTATGGTAAATACTCATTTGTACCTCCTGATGAGACAGGGAGATTAGGGTTAGGATTTTACGAATTAAGTTCAGAGATGCTGTTTATGCTTAGAAAGAAAAACAGGGAATACATTAACGTACTTGGTTTTAATTTCGGTTTTATTACTGAACTTGGCAGAAGCGTAAATGGATTCAAAATGGAAAAACCGAGAAAAGGTGAAAACTTAAAAGACAGTAAGGATTATGTAGCCGCAAGCGAAGACGGAATGATGGCAATGAGATTAATGAAGTTTGGAAAAATTAAAAGAGTAACTTCCGAAAAAGCAAGAGTCTGGACAGGTACAAGAAGACTGCTTAAAGACGGAAGTCTTGCGAATGCTTTTAAAAATAGAGTAAAAACACAGGGGGGAAGGATTGTGGAATATATTACAGGAAAGAAATGAAAAATATTAAAGTCATAAAATTTGACAATCATCAGGGGGGCGGAACATTCATAGTTGCAAAATATTTACTTGAACTTCTTGAAGAGAAAGGGTACGAATATGCCGTATCTTACATCGAAAGAAATGATATATACTTAGAGACGAAAGGTATTAAAAAACTTGTTAAAAAATTCAGTTTAGTACCTCCTTTTTTTCAACCTTATTTTCAAAACCTGAAATTAAAAAAACATATTGATAATGATGACTTACTAATAGTTCTTCACGGAATATCATTATTTTTGCCGCGAAAAAACAGAAAAATAGTTTATATCCATCACAGCAATGCATACCGATACTATGATGACTCCAAATGGAAAAAGGGTTATAAAAAGATTTCAAACTATGTAGAAATGGTAATATTATATTTTTTAGAATGGTTGCAGAATCCAGATACGGTTTTATTTAACAGTTACTATTCAAAAACAAGGTGCAAGCATTACAGGGCTAAAAGCGAGATAGAAATATTGTACCCACCGTCGCCATTTAGCGGAAAATTTAATACGGAAAAGAAGGAATTCCCGATAGTAACGCTTTCGAGATTGCATCCAGAAAAGAATTTGGGACTTTTATTAGACGCAGCAATAAAATTTCCTGATATGCAATTTCAGATAAACGGGTTTTATGCAAAATCAAAATATGCAGATGACCTTATTGAGAAAAGCAAAAAATTAAAGAACCTTAAACTATGCTTAAATCAGAAAGATTCAGAAGTTGATGCAGCTCTATACAATGCAAAATATTATTTACACACCATGAGGGGTGAGCATTTTGGAATTGCTGTTGCCCAAGCCGCAATGAACGGGTGCATATTAATATTAAGCAATAAGGGTGGATTGACAGAAATAGCTCCTAAACATTCGTACAATTACAGGAATAAGCAGGAGTTGTTTGAAGTTTTAAAGAAAATACAGTCAGGGAATACGATAAAAACTGATAACGAATACACGAAATCACTTGAAACAAAATTTTCGGTACAAACATACAAAGATTCATTTAATAATCTAATTAATAATTTTTTATAATTAAAAAACAAACGACTATGGAATTTAACGGAAAGAAAGTTCTAATTACTGGAGGTGCAGGGTTTCTCGGGTCGCATCTCTGCGACAGGTTTATTAAGGAAGGTTATCATGTGATAGCGATGGATAATTTAAGCACCGGCTCAAAGAACAATATTGAACATTTATTTCCTCTGGAGCATTTTGAGTTTTATTTTCATGATGTAACAAAATTTGTTCATATTCCCGGCAAGCTTGATTGTATATTACATTTTGCTTCTCCTGCAAGCCCGATAGATTATTTAAAGATGCCGATTCAAACCTTAAAAGTTGGATCGCTTGGAACACACAACCTTCTTGGGCTTGCGAAAGAAAAGAATTCAAGATTTTTAATTGCATCGACATCTGAAATATACGGCGACCCCGATGTGCATCCGCAGAAAGAAGAGTATTGGGGTAACGTAAACCCGATAGGACCAAGGGGAGTTTACGATGAGGCAAAAAGATTTATGGAGGCGATTACTATGGCATATCATACGTTCCACGGTGTTGATACCAGAATCGTCAGAATATTTAATACATACGGTCCAAGAATGAGACTTGATGACGGAAGAGCTCTTCCTGCTTTTATGAAGCAGGCGATTGAAGGACACGATATAACAGTGTTTGGAGATGGGAATCAGACCAGGTCTTTTTGTTATATATCTGATTTAGTTGATGGCATATACAGACTTCTATTAAGCGATTATATTTATCCTGTTAACATTGGGAACCCAAACGAAATAACGATAAAACAATTTGCAGAAGAAATAATAAAACTTACCGGAACGTCACAAAAAATCATCTATAAGGAACTTCCAACAGATGATCCGAAACAAAGACAACCCGATATTACAAAGGCAAAAGAAATACTCGGTTGGTTACCAAAGGTAGAAAGGGCTGAGGGTCTGAAGATAACTTACGAACATTTCATGAAAATTCTTAATAAGAAATAAAGTATGTCTTATAAGTCAGAAAATACTGAGCACAATTCTGAGGTTGAGAATATCAAAAGGAAAGTAGAGCAGTTTGAAAAGTTAGACTTAAATAAAGAGGAAGTAATTAAAGAAAAGTTTGACGAACTCATCGCTCTGCTTGAACAAAGCAATCTTGACAGTGATCAAGCTCAATTGTATCTTAAAAGACTTGAGAGTTATTTCAAGAATCTATCCCTGAAAAGTAAATTTGATAAATTTGAAGACGTTATAAAAGATGAAGGAAAAACAAAAGAGAAGTTGTTAAACGAATTCGAATTTTTACTTGCGTCGAGCGACATAAACAGCGAAGACGCGTATAGGTATTTGAAAAAGGAAAAGTTTAAAGCTTTGGTTTTATCAATATTGGGGATTTTGTTTATTGTTCTTGGTTTAGGAATGATAATAATGCCGGCTCCAAAGAATTTTGAAATGTTTACGATTTACTATTTTACGAGAGATGACGGAATTACATTAATGGACGTAATAGCATCAATAATAGTTGTTTCCGGATTTTTCATTTTGATAAATAGTTTTAAAGATCTTAATACAGATTATTAAATTTAAATATTAAACATTATGATACCTGAATACGCAAAATATACTACCTATAGTGATATTGAAGATTTAAAGCGGTTATCATTTATAGTTGAAACTATACAGGGTAATATACCCGAAAAGGGTAAGGTGCTTGACCTCGGCTGTGGTAATGGCAACATAAGCCTTGCTATTGGAAGCTGTGGATACAAAGTATTAGGTTTAGACCTTGATGAGACATCAGTTAATAATGCCAAAGCAAGGAATAAATTTGAAAACGTAATATTTGATGTCAGGAATGCAGAAGAGCTCGACGTGAATGACAAATTTGACGCGATTGTTTGCAGTGAAGTGCTTGAGCATTTGTACAAGCCCGAAGAATTGGTTAAAGTCATCTGGAGTTTATTAAAAGAAAATGGTGTGTTTATTGCGACTGTGCCTAACGGCTTTGGACCGAGAGAAATGATTGTTACCAAGCCTGTACAGTTTTTAATGCGTCATGGTTTTGGGAAAATTATTATAGGGTTTAAAAGAATGCTGGGGTTTAAAAACGTAACACTTCAAAGTGCCTCGGGCGATTTAACTCATATACAGTTTTACAGTAAGGGCAGGTTTACGCGAATGATAAAGGAAGCCGGTTTTAGCAGTCTGAAATTTGCTCACGCCAATTTTGTTGAGAAAACAATTCCCTTTTCTTTATTTGCAAAAAGAATAAAAATATTGCAGAAAATGGATTGTGTAATTGCAGATTATCTTCCGTCATTTATGATAAGCGGATTTAATTCATCATGGATAAAACAAAGCAAATGAAGTAAATCGGTTTTAAAAATCTTTGAACCTTTCTTTAAATTTAAGAAAGAAGGCTTCGAAATAATGGTATGATATGACAGAAAGTATCATACTTGAAATAAAAGAAATACTGTAAAACAAGATATTAAACAACATAAAATTTGTTTCGTGAAGCTTAATATTTGAGAGGATACTTATTGTCAATGCCAGACATAAGGTATGATAAGCATACATACCAAAAGAAAGATTTCCAAGATAGTTTAATACTTTCGTATCAAGATTAAAATAGAATTTTTTGTTTAAAGATATATTCATAATAAGTATAACTGCAATAAAGCCCGAAAACAAAGTATAACCTGTAAAGTGAATATCGAAGAATAAAAGAGTAATAAAAACCACAGCAACAGAAATATGAACAAAAGGGTTATAAATAATGTTTAATATCTTTTCTTTTTCCTTAAAAAGTATGTAAGCCCCTATTCCACCTACTGCCATTTGTTCTACCTGAAACAACTGCAGCATGAACAGTAACTGTGAAGACACTTTCTGTAAAACCGGATTTGCGCCGAGCATCGGCGTAAGATAAATTAAAAGAAATTCGAATCCAAACTTCAAAACAAGAAATATGATTAAAAACCATAAGAAAGATTTGGAAAATAGCTTAACAGCAATAGGCCAGGTTAAGTAAAATTGTTCTTGAACACCAACAGACCAAAATTGACTTGCTCCCATAATAGGAGGTAATAGCCTCGAAAGATTAGGCAGCATCAATCCGAAGATAAAAAGTTCTTTATGAAAGTTCTGCTTTAAAGATTCGTTAAATGTTCCAATGTTAATAAGATGCGGCAAAATAAAGAAAGAGAAAGTAACAACAAGATAATAAACCGGATAAAGTCTTAACGCTCTTCGAATCTGAAATTTCTTCCAGCTTATTTTATCAGTTTTAGCTTTTTCTACAAGAAACATATAAGTAACAAGGAACCCGCTGAGGACGAAGAAAATTACTCTTGCCTGATGTCCAATATTGTCTATTACATAAACAATAAGCGGATATGAAACACCGGCTAAATTTCTATCCATCCACAGACTTGGAATTCCCATCCAGAATTTATGCTGTTCAACGTGATGAAAAAACACCAGGACAGCCGCAATAAACCTGAGTCCGTTTAAACCCGGGAAATACTTAACGTATGTAATCTTATTCATTATGCATTTAGTTTTGCAGTTAATAATGGTTTTCCGTTGTATCCTATTTTAACTTCTTCCTTATAACTAATATCAAAATATTTAGCCCGATTTACAATGGCGATAGCAATGTAAACAAATAATCCATTCGGCATTTGAGTTGCCTGCTGTGGATAACTGCCAATAGCTATAATGTAGAGTGCTACAAGCATAGCAGAACAGTATGCTTTGAGTAAAGGGTCTCTTAACTTCATATAGTCTTTTACACCGACATAAAATACTGTATAAAATAAAATTAAATATAATAGTAACCCGACCCACCCGGTTTCAACTGCCAGTCTGACATAAGTACTATCAGGTGCAAACTTAGCAAGAAAGGAGCCAGGGTTAAACCTTCTGCCCCAGACACCAACACTTCCAAGTCCTCCGCCAAAAGGGTGAGAAAGTATATAAGGCCTGATGAGTGCCTGTCTTTGTTGTCTTACGAGATAAGATAAATCTTCAGAGGGTCTGAATGCTGACTGGAATCTTTTCAGGTTGGGATTACTCGTTGGTATAAACACCAAAACGATACCGAAAACAAGTAGTGCTCCCGCAGTAATAAGAATCTTTTTGTTTAATCTTAGTACAGCATAAAATACTAATCCCCCAAAAATAATTACATAAGCAGAGCGTGTGCCAGAAAACAACATTGAATTCAACATAAAAGCAGCCAAAAATCCCATGATAATTTTTTTCCCTTTTGAAAAAGGACCTTCAGCAATAAGGATAATCAGCATTATACTTGTATAAGCCATCAGATAACCAAAGACAACGGGGTCGGAAAAAATTGAAAACTTTCTAAACCTTCCTGCAATAAACAACAATCGGAATCTTAGGTCATCTTCTCTAATCCAATTATCTTCAAAACCTAAAAATCCAATATACTCCTGATAGTAACCCCATAACGCCCCTATAAAAGCGAGAAAAATCCAAAGCTTAATAAGAAAAGTTATGAATTTAACATCTTTGATACTGTAAATAATAATGAAATACAAAATCAGTACACCAATTACACTTCTAACAACATAAACCCAGGCAAGTTTGGATTCCGCAGTAGGATTAGCAACCTGTAAGATATTATAAAGTAACCAAACAGCCATTACTTTGCTTATAGGATTTTTAGCAAAAGACCAGTCTCTCTCATTTACTTGTTTTATTATAAGACCGAATATCATTAAAGCGATTATCAAATCAACAATTGTTCCCAAAGGAATGGCATCGGTTATCCGTGTAAGAAACATAAGAAAGAAGGCAAATACGATAACGATTGTAATACCAAATTTGAGATTAAAAATAATTGCGAAGAAAATTGGTAGTCCAACGATTAAGATAATTAAAGCAATACCTATACCAAAACCCATTGTTGTAACAATGTAAGCTGCAACGGCGGAACACAATATTAAAGCAATAATACCTGCTAAATTATTCAGTTTCTCAATAAGGAAAATCCTCTTTATTAAAATAATTAACCTATTCCAAATACTGTTCTCAGAAGAAAAAGTAGAAATATTAAATTCAAAACCCTTCATCAGATAAAACTATTTTTTGAAAAATGCCATTTGAATGTTTCCAAATACATTTGCAACTGTTGTTTTTCTTCAATTTTGTTCTGTATGAAAAATGAAAAGATCTTGAATTTCATAATCCAGATGGTCATAATGACTATCACTCTTGATCTGTAGATATAATATGAAAAATTACCATAGTTCTTTTTGAGGAAAAGGTATAAACTTTTGTAATTCTGAATAAACATTTGAGTCCTTTTTTGCTTCGAACTCGATTTGCCGTGATGTATTATATTAATGTCATGAACAAATACCGCCCTAAAACCGGATTGTTTTGCTCTGTAATAAAAATCTATTTCTTCTCCGTAAATATAATATCGTTCATCAAGAAAACCAATTTTATCCATAACTTTTCTTTTAAACATTAAGACTGCACCTCTTGCCCAGTCAATTTCAATGGTAGAATTATGATCCCAAGTGCTTTTTAAATAGCCTTTTTTGTAATTTAATTTTTGACTCAATCCCGAAAAAAATCTATTTTCGATAAGTGTTTCCCAGAAAGAATAAAAATTATTTACACTTTTCTGGAGACTTCCGTCAGTATTAAGTAGTTTACAGGTGAGTAATTCACAATTGTTTGAGGTAAGATAATCGAGCATTTTATCGATAGCAGAATTGAGCACAACAGTATCAGGATTTAAAAGCAAAATATTATCTCCAGTTGCGATTTTAAGTGCCTGGTTATTAGCTGGTGCAAATCCAAGATTATCTGTGTTGTAAATTAGATTAACATTTGGAAATTCCTTCCTCACCATATCCGCAGAAAGGTCGGGGGAATTATTATCTACAACAAATATTTCGAATGAATGCTTCTTAGTGTTTTCATATATTGATTTGAGGCAATCATTCAATAATATTCTGGTATTCCAGCTTACGATAACAATACTTAAGTCCATAATTAACCGAATAAAACCTTTATAAAGAAATAAAAAATTGATATAAAACAAAATATCAGAACTATTCTTTCTTTTACTTTTTCAAACCTTAAAAACTCTGGCGAATTTTCATCAGGTTTTGGTTTTATAAAATATTTAGGTAGAAGTTTTATATTACACCCTTTCCCATTTATTATTTTCAAAATTATATTTCTTAAGCAATTTAGCAGGATTTCCAGCAACTACAGAAAAAGGAGGAACATTTTTCGTTACGACACTTCCTCCGGCAACAACACTATGTTTCCCTATAGTAACACCTGCAGCAACCATTGCGTTAGCGCCTATCCAAACATCATCTTCAACTATAATAGGACTGACAGTAACTTTTTGCAGACGTGGAGGAATATTAATATCTTCGTATCCATGGTTGAGCCCGGAAAGTACTATGTTTTGCGCGAAAATCACATTATTGCCTACAGTTACAGGGCCGATAATCACATTCGACAAACCAATTCTTGTACCATAACCGATAATCACATCCCCGACACCATTATTAATTGTAGAAAAATCTTCAATAGTAGAATTATCCCCAATAGAAAATTTATTAAATGGTAAAATATCCATACGTGTTCTTCTCCTGATTAATGCTCCTTTTCCTTTATGATTTAATAAAGGATTTAAGAAATACTTAACCCATAGTCTTGGTCTCGCCTGATTTTTCGGAATCAGCAAGAAATGAATTATATTTTTTAATCTCGGATTTGATTTTATTTTACTCTTCAGATCCATCTTTTTTATTATTTAAATATTCTTCAGTAATACGCCAAAATTGATTTACCCTGCATTCCCAGGTATTTTCTTCCGCTGTTTTAACTCTTGCCAATATTTTATCAGATGCATTATTTTCAATAGCAATGTTAATATTGTTTACAAATTCTTCATTTGTTTTCGCTATATAAGTAACACTCGAAAATTCACTCAAATCAGAAAAATCCGTCATAACAACAGGTTTACCGGCGGCTAGATATTCATTAATCTTTAAAGGATAGATACTTTTGGTTAACTCTGTTTTTTCAAAAGGTATTATTGCACAGTCAATATACTTTAAATATGCAGGCAATTCGTTTACATTCTTTGAACCCGTAAAAATCACATTTGGTAATTTATCTAATCCATTATCGATAAAATGCAGTTTGTCCTTCGGACCTACCAATAAAAGAATTTTATCTTTATGCGTTATAGCGATTTGTTTAAGAAGATTATAATCTAACCTTAATCCTATATTCCCCGTATAACCAATAATTTTCTTGTCAACATCTTTTATTTCGATGGGCTTTGGAACATCAGGTTCTAAAGCTTTCTTAAAAATACTGATATCAGCAGCATTCGGCAAATAGTAAACATGTTTTGAGATCAAGGATTTCAGTCTTGTGAGTTCTTTTGATGTGGCTAATGTGAAATCGTATTTTTTAATAATTTCTTCTTCAAGATATACACCGTGTCTTGCAATGTAAGGCTCACCTCTAATTTCATCTACCGTCTGGTAAATCTTGATATCTGGATTTATATCTTTGGGAAAATTGATACAATAGAAAGGATTGAAGGAATTCAGATAAATGAATCTTTTTATATTATAATCCTTGATTAATTTTCTCATTGAAGAAAATATAATTCTGTCGTTTATTTTTGATAAAGTACTATATATCAATCCCTTCTTCAGGAAATTTACAGGTATAGTTAATCTTGTTACAACTCCAGTTAAGTCAGGATAACTCTGGTTAATTTTAAAATAATTATTTGTGCCATAAAACAATGCACTATATTTCTTCTTAAATGATGGGCTTTTTCTCAGCTTAATATAATCTTTAAAAGTATAAGGATTGTCAATATAAAATACTCTGTTGCTTTTAGAGAGTTCTTTCGCCAGAGAGAAAGAAGTGGAGGAATAAGTTCCTTCCCAGCGGGGAAGGGCAAATTCTATTATATCAAACATTTCTTTATCGAAGTTTTTCATCTTTTAATATATCATCGATTGAATTTGAAATGGTATGTTTGGTCTCAAGGAAAGATTTATTAGCTTTTTTGATTCTAAACAGGGATATAATCTGATAAAAAATGAACAAAGGAATAGAATATAGTGACTTCCAGATTCTTTCATCTATATTATTGATTTTCATAATCAATAAGAATGATACAACAAACATAATAACTGAAAAGAATAATATAGCAAAAGAATAAATATCAATAAAAAAAACGATAAATGACAGAAATAAACTACTGAGCACTATAATGAACAAAGGGGCTCTGATAAGCATTAGAGAGAAAAGAATCTTATTTAAATTAAAAGATAATACTCCTTTGAATAGAAGTATCACGCCCATATATGCATATTTAAACCAGGAATTAATCCATCTTGTTCTTTGCTTTACTACCTGATCTGATTCGGCTACTTTTTCGTCATAAACAATAGCATTCGCAGCAAAAGCAATCCTGTAACCTGAATTCACCACTTCATACTGAAGTATTTTATCAAACCCTCCAACTATCTTTTTATCCTTAAGAGATTTTTCGTAAACACTTACTTCAAAAGTCATTCCTGAGCCTGCAAGTGCTGACGAAGATCCAAATCTAAAATTAAACTCCCTGTCTGTAAAATTATAATATGTTTCATTTGCTGAATCAAGACAGGCAGTTTTAGTATTAAGATTTTTTGCTTTTCTTTTACCCTGAACAGCAACGTAATTATCTGTAAGATAATTATTTGTTTCTTTTAGAAAGTCAGGATGAGCCAAATTATCTGAATCGAATATTGCAAGGGCTTTGTGCGGACGTATAAAATTTTCAATTCCAAAATATATAGATTTGAATTTGGAACCGATAATATTCGGAGGTTTTAGTACAATAACTTTTTCTGATGAAAATTTAAGTTTTGAAGTATCACAGTTATCAGCAACAACATAGATTAAATAATTTTGATAATTCTGCTTCAACAATGAATCAACTAACGGCAACACAATATCACTTTCTTTGTAAGCAGTTATTATACATGCCACATCAGTTTCTTTTGAAGAGTATTTAACCTGTTCTGAGTTTTTAAAATTATAAATCAACACCTGAAAAAAAGGATACAGTAGATAAAAAATAAAATACACACTTAAAATACAAACTAATACAGTAAGAATAATCATGCAATAAAAATTAATGGCTAATCTTTATAAAAAGTGATATCACTGTTTTTCTTTGACAGTTTACCGGCACCTGAAAGATTTCTGGTAGCAATTTTCTTTAGAAACTTTCTTATAAAAGATCTTTTCTTTGGAATCTCCCCATAGAACATTTCAAGGTTTTCAAGTTCCACATTATTAAGAATGGAACCAATAAATTTTTCTGATACCTCAGATTTAAGGTATTCAATAGCATTCTTATCAGGTTCCTTTAGAATTCTCATTGCTGAAAAGACACATACCACTTTGTCAGTTAAGGTTGAAAGTTCTTTCGAGGACGAATATTTTAAAAGGGAAGGACCTTCAAGTAAGATGTAATCATAGTTCTCCTTTGTACTATTTAAACAGTCTTTCAACCTCTGAATTCCTCCAATTTCCTGAGGTGTAAGTCCGCCTCCCAAACAACCGATAATATCGATTCTGTTATTTTTTGTCTTAGTTATTGCGCTATTCAGACTTATTTCCTGTCTAATAAGCTTTTCAAAAACGGGTTCAGCGCCGAAATTTTTTGTTAAAGAATTGTTATTGAAATTAGTGTCAATAATCAGAATTCTTTTATCAGACAAAGCAAGAACATAGGCAAGGGAAGTCAGTATCAATGTTTTGCCTTCTTTGTCCTCAGTACTTGTAATTAGCAGAGACTTGGAACCTGACATAGCCTGTTCAATTTCAAATCTGAGAGAACGGAGAAGTTGTTTGAATGTATCGTACTCAGGATTCAATTTACTCGAATTAAACAATGCGTCCAGATTAAGCAGTTTACCTTTAATTAAATTAAGGCAGCCAATTAAGGTCGTTTTAGTTAGTAAAACAAATTTCTTTGGTGAACGTATTGTAAGGTCAAGATAGTCAAGGACAAAAATTATAACGACGCAAAGAACAAAACTAATTAAACCTGCAAGAATAATAATAAGAAATTTCTTTGAAGGCTGAGGGGGACCGGGAATTCCCATTTGAGTTTGTTCAAGTTTGGCTTCAAGGTTTGTGCTTAAATTTGCTTCGTTAAACCTTGACAATATTGTCAGATACACTTTTGCAGCAACATCAACGTCTCTCTCATAAGCCTGAATAGTTCCCTCCAAAGGGGTATATGTATCAAATTTTTGTCTTAATCTGTTTAAATCCTTGTCAATTGACTTAACCTGATTTTCTGCAATATCAAGTTCAAGTTCATATGTCAGTTTTTTCATTACCAATTCCTGTTTCGGAGCATTGGGATTAACAAGGTATTCGTCTGAAAGTGCTCTGATCTTATTGCTTAAAGCATTTCTTATAATTGTAATAGAGTCCTGAATAGCCTTATCTTCGGGACCTACAACAAGAGCCCTATCGTTATAAAATTTAAGTCTATCTTTTAAATTATTGATGTCTATGTTATATGGTGATACACTGTACTCGAGGTATTTACGTTCATCGTTTGTTAATCTTGAATTAATATCCTTCAATGCTTCTTTATAACCCGGAATAAATTTATTGATTTCTTCACGTCTGATTTCCATTCCGGCAATCTGTCCGTCAACAGATTTAGTTTGTTCGTAAAGATTGATAACTCTGTTTTTTATTTTATAGTCCTTTAAAATGTCAACTTTAGCGTCGAGTTCCTTTTTCTTTTGTTCAAGGAGCCTTGCCCAGAAATCAAGTTCTTCGATTTGCTTTCCCTTGAATCTATCTTTATAGAAATCAATAAACACATTACATAAAGTATTGACAACGTAAGCACACAATTCGCCGTTTTCAGATTCAAAAGAAATGTTCAAATAGTCGCTTGTTTCAACTCTTTTAATTTTCAATTTATCGGATAGGGAATTCTCATCATATCTCATACTTTCTATAATCTTGATAATACCTTTTTCATCTTTGTTGTCAAAATTAAGTGACTGTGTCGAATCGAGTTTTTGTTTTAATTTAGCAAGCAAAGCTGTTTTTGCGTTATTCGAAAGATCTAAAGTTTGTTTGCTTAAAGGTCTGAACGGTTTTTCCGATGTTAAATCGCGAATCAGTAACTGATAAGAAACAAGGTCTAATATTTTTTTAGACTTCATCACTTCAATAAGATTGCTGAATCTTTGTTTAATCTGCGAATCCTTTTCGTCAGTTTCTTTAGACGAAAAATTAATTTTTGATTCCTCCGTTAACCCTGTTGCAATCTGAGCGTCCGAAGAATAAACATCGGGTAAATTTTTTGTTAGAAAATATGTAATAACAATAGTTATAATTGGGACAATTATAAGAATATATTTTCTCTTGCTTAATACGCGTAAAAAATTTACTAAATCCATATTTTAATTAATTTCTTCTAATTTAATGCCGAGAATTTCTTCTAAAAGTGCTTTTGCAATAACATATTCTGCTTCGGATTTTGCTTTTTCAATTAAACTAATATTCAGGTTATAGAGTGCCTTGTTGTAATTTTCCAGAGTTTCTTCTCCTTTTTCGAATTTGTATTTTGTCATCTCTGTATTTTCAACTGACTCTTCTACCGACTTGATTTTCAGTTTCAGAATTTTTATTGTAGTAATTAAGCCTGCGAATCTTCTTATCATATCCGCTCTTGCGCTTAATTTTTGTGATTCATAACTATATTCTTCCAGTTTTAATCTTTCTTTTGCCTGTGAGACCAGTTTTGAAACTTTAAACATTGTCCCAACATTGAAAGTTATTCCCAGCCCTATTTTGTAATCATTTGTATTGACGTTATCCTGTGTTTCGTTAATAAACCCCGGATAATAAGTAAAAGATATACCAAGAAAATTAAGCCATGACAACTTCTGGATACTTATGTCGTCTTCGGCAATCTTTATTCGCTGTGCATATATTTTAGGGTTTGGACTTTTTTCGAGTAAAATACTATACAGTTTGTTGATATAAGAACTATCCACCAGCAGTTTGCTTAACTCCTCGTCTGACATATTCGTATACTGCGAATATGTCACCGAGCAAGTCAATATTATCATCAATATTACAATATATATATTCCGCATCTTATACTACTTTACAGGTTGTCTGCCAATACTATAATAAACAAATCCATATTCTTTCATCTTTTCGGGTGTGAAGATATTTCTACCGTCAAAAATAACAGGGTTTCTTAATTTGTCTTTCATTGCTTCAAAATCGGGATTTCTAAACTCATTCCATTCGGTCATAATTAAAAGAGCTTCAGCATCTTTTAATGCATCAAATTCGGTTTCCGCATATGTGATGGTGTCTTTTAAGTAGAATTTAGTTGTTTCAACAGCAGCGGGGTCATAGGCAGAAACAGTTGCACCTGCATCTAAAAGTTTCTTAATAATGACCACAGACGGCGCCTCTCTCATATCGTCTGTATTTGGTTTAAATGCTAAACCCCAAACAGCAAAGTGTTTTCCTTTAATATTGCCGAAATGTTTAACGACTTTATTAAACAAAACAGATTTTTGGTTTTTGTTGACTTTATCGACAACAGTTAAGATAGACATTTCCGAGCCCTTATCAGTAGATGTTTTAATCAAAGCATTAACATCTTTTGGGAAGCAGGAACCACCATATCCTATACCCGAGAAAAGGAATCTTTTTCCAATTCGATTATCTGACCCCATACCGCGTCTTACTAAGTCAACATCCGCACCAACAATCTCGCAGAAATTAGCAAGTTCATTCATATATGTAATACGCATTGCAAGATAAGAATTGGCTGCATATTTTGTTACTTCAGAACTTGCAGTATTCATTTCAATAATCGGATTTCCCTGACGGACAAAAGGTTCATATAGTTCTCGCATAACATCAAGTGCTTTTCTACTATCAGAGCCGACAACTATTCTATCAGGTTTTAAGAAGTCTTCTACCGCAAACCCCTCTCTTAAAAACTCTGGGTTTGATACAATATCAAAATTATCAAATCCATTTGCTTTCACTTCTGCTTCGACCTTTTGAGCAGTTCCTACTGGCACAGTGCTTTTATTAACAATTATTTTATAATCTGTTGTACCGCTTTCTTTAAGGATTTTACCTATATCTTTTGCAACTCCCAATACATACTTTAAATCCGCAGAACCGTCTTCTCCCTGGGGAGTTGGTAAACATAGAAAGATAATATCAGTGTTAAGAATTGCTTCCTCTAAATTCCCTGAAAAAGACAGTCTGTTTTTTGCAATATTTCTGTAAAAAATAATCTCTAATCCTGGTTCATAAATTGTAACTTCTGCATTTTTAAGTTTCGCAAGTTTTTCGGGACTGTTATCAACACAGATAACCTGATTTCCCATATCTGCAAAGCAAGTACCGGAGACTAATCCAACGTATCCTGTACCAATAATTGAAATGTTCATTTTTGAACTCCTTTTAAGTTTAGGTTTATTTTAAAAAATCGAAAAACAAAATATTTATAAATATCTTTAAAGGTTTTACCTTTTAGTTCTAAAAAAATATTATTGGCATCAACTTTCAAGTCAATGTTTTAAACATCATAGTTGAACGAAAATTCACTTTCATCTTTCTTGCTTTAAAAAGTTTTACATTTATAATTGAACATAGTCCTTTCAAACAAAATATAAACGTTAGCAAATCCAGGTGGTATCCAGTTATGATTGTGGCTTTCACCTGATAATTCTAAAGAAACGACTTGCCGCTAGTTAAAGAACCAAATCTAACATTAACCGTAATATAATTCTATTCATATCCCAATTAGATTTTCTCAAAAATTATTCCGCACCGGTTCTTTTAATGACTGATTTGAACGTTTCAAATAACATCTTAAGATAACCTTTATAAGAATTGAATTCAGTGTATTCTCCAAGATAGTCTTTATCTTTGTCAGAAATACTTTCCATTACAGATTGTACCGTATCGTGTAGAGCCCTTTCTTCAGCTGTTAAGTTTGAGCGTCCTCTTGCCTGCCAGAACCCTGCTATTCCCGGCTTGCCTCTAAACCTTACTTGCGCAACTTCGCTTAAATCCAGTGTTGAATTTTCTGAATCGGTTATAAGTCCTTTTTCTTGTAATTGTATTGCTTCATAAGATGGTAAAGCCCAAATACCTACAAGACTCATATTTCCTAAAAGCACATTCCAGAATAATGGTAATTCATCTATAGATGTTTTTCTTAAGATTTTTCCAATTCTTGTTACTCTTGGGTCGTCTGTAATTTTTATATAAGGACCGGCTTCATACTTGTTTTTTAGTTCTGCAATTATTTTATCTGCATTTGTATACATTGTCCTGAAAACGTAATATTTTACTGGTTTTTCTTTGAAGAAAACATACCAGTGCTTACCTTTCTTTTCAATTTCAGGAGCACGTAATCTTTTTGAGACATAAAACACAGGTCCTTTGGAATCTAACTTAATTAAAATTGCAGTAATAAAAAACAACGGAAATAAAAACAATAATGCAAAAAAACCAACAATTCTGTCAGTTGCTTTTATCAGAAACACATTTAATTTTGTTTCTAAAGAAACTATATGATGAGCTCGTAGGACCTTATCATCATCTATAAATGTGCCAAAATTATTAGGAACGCTTAAATGATAATTCTGGTTGACAACTGAATCTTTTATTTCAACCCCTTTACCAACAAAGGTATTGCTAAGGATTACGCTCTGGTTTATTAATGCTTTATCATCAATAAAAACCTCATCCCCAACAACTACATTTCCGGTTATACTAACTGAGGGTTTAATAACACATTCAGAACCTATGATAATATTACCATTTAAATTTTTTAAAACATCCTTTTCAATTTTTGTGCTATTATGAACGAATACACCGGGTTTTTGTTCAATATATTCCTTGTTGAGATTTTTGAAATTCAATGTAGAGTCAAGATTAACTTTCCAGTATTCTGCAAGGTTACCTATATCGCTCCATTTACATTCTGTAGAAAAAGCATAAAATGGAATTTTCTCTTTAAGTAGCTTAGGGAATAACTGAAAACCGAAATCATATTCCTCTTTAGGCGGAATAAGTTCAAGAATTTCAGGCTCAAAAATATAGATGCCGAGGTTTACAAGATTTGATAGAGCATCTTCTTTTTTGGGTTTCTCCTGAAAAGAGGTAATCCGATAATATGAATCGGTTACTACAACACCGAATTTAGATGGGTCTTCAACTTCTTTAACAGCAATAGTAGCCTTAGAACCATTCTTCTTATGAAATTCAAGCATAGCCGATAAATCTATATCAGTGTATCCGTCACCACTCAATACAACAAAAGTTTCATCAAAAAAACTTTGAATTCTTTTTATTCCACCCGCAGTACCAAGAAGTTTTTTTTCAATTGAATAAGATATTTCCACCCCAAATTCTTTACCATCTTTAAAATAACTGTCAATAAATTCGGGCAAGTAATAAAGGTTCATTTTGATCTTGAATATGTTATGCTTCTTGCATAACTCAATGATATGCTCCAATGCGGGTTTATTAGCTATTGAAAGCATCGGCTTAGGAATAGTAAGAGTCAAAGGAAGTAATCTTGTACCCGCACCGGCAGAAAGTATCATTGCTTTCATAAAGGTATTATTTAATTATTTTTGAAATTTATAAGAAGCTGTCTCATTTTTCATTCTGCTATAAGTAAAACTATCAGGCAGAGTATCTATATTTATTTCAGAATCTTTAGTTCGAAAATACTTGAATTTAATTTGATTCTCGTCAACAACTAAACAATTAACTTTATAATCTATTCCATCATAAAAAGTAATTGATTTATTAATTAATTTAGGTGAATAAGTGTGACCAAAAACCAATCCATTTTCGTTGCTGAACATTGGTTTTATCTGAAACCCCTTCCCTATAAGAACAGAAAGTTCAACTTTATTACCATTGACGTCAATAAAATATTCGATAGTAGGTGATTCGTTATGAATAATCCAGTTAGACATCAGCTCATAAGTAATTACCTTAAACTCTTCAATAACAATAGATTTGCTTTCGGGGGAAAGCATAACATTAAGTTCAGCCGAAAGCCATTCATCAAAACTATCGTTTACCTTGTTAATATCAGGTAATGATGAATTAATGGAAAAATCATTTTTTTCCATAGTTTATTTTATCTATAATTTAAAAACTGTTCAGAATATCTTGTTTGTTGTCAAATATTTCAAAAACCTTATAGAGTCTTGTAAGTTCAAACATAGCCCTTACAGGAGGCTGTAAACCTAGTATTTTTATATCACCTTTTATGGCGGTAACTTTTTTTAACCCGGATACAATTGCACCCAAGAATGAACTGTCAACAAACTCAACATTCGTCAGGTCAATAATAAGTTTTTGCTTTTTATCATCGTCTATTAGTTTAAACAAGAATTCTTTGAATTCTTTAACGTTCTCAGCGGTTGCTCTTTTTAATCCGATTTCAATGACCGAAACCCCTTTTTCTTCAATTAAATTGAAATTCATAAATTTTATACTTTTATTTGTTTAAAAAATTATCTTGAAACTCTTTCCCAGATTACATTTTGCTGACCTTTCAGATACCTTTTCAGTCCAACATAAGCAGCGATGTTCATAGTAATTATTACGTATGGTAAATAGAAAATCTTAATTTTTACTCCTATCTTCTCAAAGAAAAATCCCATTAAAGATAATAAATATATCAATATTTGAATAATAATCAAAGCAAGATATAATGGAGTAAACGAAAAATATAAAATCATAATGTTTACAATTAATACAAGGGGCAGCAAAAAGGGAACAACTGCCCACCTTAAAACACGATGAGATACATATTGGAAAGTAAGAATACCGTATTTAAAAGGGTTTAACAGGTCTTTTAGCCACACGATAGATTGAAAACCTCCGGCAGCAATTCTACGTCTTCTGATAAACTCAGATTTCATATCTTTTGTTGGATCTTCCTCTGCGAAAGCATTAGGTTCATATATAACCCTGTATCCTTTTTGGGCAACTCTCATTGACAAAACAAAATCTTCAATTATTGCGTTATGTTCAACACCAACGCCCCATAATTCTTTTCTTATTGCATATATTTCACCAGCGGCACCTACCGTAGTCCATATTTTTGAATCTAAATTCTTTAGGTATGATTCATATCTCCAATAAAGCCCCTCTCCATCACCACTTGTAGATTCTATATTTTTCTTAACTCTTTTTTCACCTGCCACACATCCAACCTGTTTGTTTCTGAAATGCTTCGCAAGGTTTTTAATAGAATCTTTATTAAACATTGAATTTGCGTCCGAAAAAACCAGAATATCACCGGACGCTATTGCAACTGTTCTGTTAACCTGGGATATTTTTCCTTTTCTTTCAATATCTTTTGTAACAAGAACTTTCAGCATTGAGGTGTGCGAATTATCATTTAAATGTCTTTCAATTTTCTCTTTAGTCCCTTCCCTTATATCATCCGAAGATATATTAACAACCAGAAGATTTTCTTCGAGTGAACTTAAAACTTTATAATCTCTTCTTCCGTTTGCATTCTCAAATTGAATAAACCTTGCATAAAGTTCTTCTTCTTTTTCCGTAAGATTAATCTTATTTGTTTCGCTTAAGAATGTACTGTAGAATTCATCTACCGTTTCATCATTGCCGTTTTTAGGCTCGAAAGCAATTGCAAAGATAACTTCAAGTTTCTCGTTAGGATAATCAAGTTCAAGAGTGTTGATAATTTTTTCTTTAATTATCTCTTTTGGTTCACCTGATGCAGATATTATAAGACTTACAGAAGGGACAAAAGAATACTCATCAGGAGTAACGTATTCTTCTTTAATGTGATTATATGGTTTCGGGAATATTTTCACCAAAAAAGGTAAACGTGATAAGAGAGTAATGAAAATGCCATAGCCAATGTATGAATACATAATAATAAAAACAAACAGCCAGAAAAGTAATTCTAAAGCAATCATTTTATAATACTTTAATTTTAATTAAAGTAATGTCATATTCAAAATTATTATCAGTATAACTCGTAAACACTGCTTTGATATTTTCAATACCATCTAATTCAGACTCAATATCCTTAATGGCATTTTTTATTACATTCATACGAAATTCTTTACCGTCCTTGTTTCTTGATTTACAATACCATCAGTAAAAAAGATATATTCGTTATTTGAATCTGGTTTAATTTCAATGTTTGTATAATCACCATCCGGCGATAGACCTAACAACAAACCACCAGATGAGTATTCAGAAATTTCTTTCGTATTATTATGTAATATTAAAACTGATAAATCTCCCGTTCCTGAATATTCAATGCCTTTCTTTTTATTGTCAAGAACAAGTATTTCCCGTCCTTTTTCAATAAACATTTTAACGGTATGAGAACCGGCATATCACGACCGCCCGTCACTAAATCGTAATAAGTGTCTTATTTATTATTTACTTAATAATAGTTATTTTCGGGTTAATAAAAGGTGTAATTAGTATATACGAAATTTGAGTTACGAAATAAGAGAAAAACCAATTTGTATTTCTTATAATAAACAGTGATTATAATGTATTTATATTGTAATTTATTTCAAATATTGCTATTTTACTTTTAACGGAGTCGTAGTTCAGTTTGGTTAGAACGCCTGACTGTCACTCAGGAGGTCGCGAGTTCGAGTCTCGTCGATTCCGCAATAAAGCAAAACCCGATTTCAATTCTCGGGTTTTTCTTTTTATACTTATTATTTATATTCCTTTAATGTTTTAGCTTCGGAAGTATTAAAATAAGTTTAATTTATTCACCAAATTATCGATTCACTTTGCTCTTACCTATTGCAGAAATAAAATCCCGTCTTAAAAAAATAAAACTCATCGTATCTGACGTTGACGGTACCCTGGTAAATAATTCAAATCAAATTGGTGAACTTACAAAGGAACTGGTACCTAAACTAAAGAAAAAAGGTATACTTTTCTCTTTGGCATCTCAAAGAATTTACTCTTCATTAATTCCCATAGCAACAAGTCTTGATATTGATATCCCGCTTATCTCACTCAACGGCGCGCTTGTAAAAGGAAGAGGCGGTGAGGTTTTAAGCAAAGCAGTCATCAATCCCAAAAAAGTTGAAAAGGCTGTAAC
>JBHELA010000460.1:0-2685 GCA_041859005.1 Ignavibacteria bacterium | reverse complement strand
TCTGGGAAAAACGTTTCGGAATTAATAGATGACTCACAATACTTTAAAGATTAACGATAATCCTAATTTCATCATCGTACTTTATTTGATTTAGTGTGCTGCCCATCTCTTTGGAAGCGTAAAATAAAATACGCTGCCCTTTCCTTCTTCACTCTCAACCCAAATCTTTCCTTCGTGTTTTTCTATTAACTCTTTGCAAAGCATTAAGCCAAGACCGGTTCCCTTTTCTCTTTTTGTTCCTAATGTAGTATGATTTGTGTCTATCCTGAATAGTTTTGTTATGTCCTCCTTTCTAATTCCTACTCCTTTGTCTCTTACGGATATTATGATTTCTTCAGGCTTTTGCTCGGCAGATATATAAACTTCTCCTCCCGGGTGTGAGAACTTTATAGCGTTTGAAATTAAATTTCTAAAAACTATTCCTGTCATTGTCATGTCCGCAATAACAGGTACATTCTTGTCCATATTAGTCTTCAGCGTAATAGATTTTTGTGTCGCAGCGTCATTTAGTGATAATAATGATTCATCGAGTATATCTTTTAAATCTATGTATTCGGGCTTGAATTCCATTTTACCGGTTTGTGAGCGTGACCAGTCAAGAAGGTTTTCTATTAGAGTCATTGCATGGTTTGCCGATTTGTGTATGTAGCTTACATATTCCTCTATACCTTCATAGTCTTTTTCTCTCATTTGCTCTTCTAATAAATTGCTGAAGCCTAAAATTGAACTGAATGGGCTTCTTAAATCGTGAGCAATAATATTAAAGAATTTGTCTTTTGATGCATTCATTTCACGAAGGTTATTCTCGCTCTTCTTTAATAACTCTTCAGTTCTTTTGCGCTCGGTTATATCGTGAATAATCGACTGTAGTAAGGTGCGTCCTTTAATTTTAATCGGACTCGAATATACTTCTACATCCCTTATGCTTCCGTTGGATAATCTATGCTCGAAATTAAAATATGTTTTCTTTTCTAATAATGCGTTCTCCATTTCTTCTGCAACTTCCGTTTCAGTCAAAGTATTAATGTTACTGATTTTCATTTCAGTCAATTTTTCAAGAGGATATCCGTAAAATATGGACGCCGCAGAATTTGCATCTACTATCGCACCGTCTATCGGGTCAATCAGCAGTTTTACGGTAGTGTTTTTCTCAAAGAGCGAATGGTACAATTTTTCGTTTTCTTTTAATGCCTCTTCTGTTCTTTTCCGCTCTGTTATGTCAATAACTTGCGAAAGCATACATTCCATGTTGTTCATAACTATTATTTCTGCCGCATAAAGAGTGTCTTTTATTTCTCCGCTTTTTGTTCTTATTCTTAACTCAAAATTATTTATAAAGCCGTATTTCCGTACTGATGAAGATACTATTTCTCTGTCTTGATAGTCCTCAAAAATGTTTAATTCCTTTGATGTCTTGCCTATTACTTCTTCGCGTTTCCAGCCGATAGCTTTGCAGAAGTTCTCGTTTACATCAATAAATATCCCTTCGTCTATTGTGCTGATGCATTCTATTCCCGGATTTGACGAGAATGCTTTTCTGAATTTTTCTTCAGAAAATCTGAGTTCGTTTTCAGCTTGCTTCCTCTTTGTTATATCTTTTACCTCTACAAAAATAAAAGATTGGTTGTTTAGCTTTATAGGTTTCGTGAATATTTCTACCGGAAAACATGTTCCGCCTTTTGTGCAATGTGTCCATTCGAAGTGTGATTCTTCTCTCAATGCGTTGGCTATCTTATCAGGTGCCTTCTTCTTATACTCGGAAACTGTAATGTCTATCGGTGTCAGTGACATAAATTCTTCAAATGTATAACCGTATCTGTTTATAGCTGCTTTGTTAGCACTATAAAACTTGCCGTTTTCTTGTATTAGAAATAGTATGCTTGGACTGTTGTTAAATAATGATTTGAATTTATTCTCACTGTTGCGTAATTCTTCCTCCGCAAGCTTTTGTTCCGATATATCCTGAAACCCGCCGTACACTTTTATAATTTTCCCGTCTGCATCTCTTTCTGCCTCTCCTATTGCTCTAACCCAGCGTCTGTTGCCTTTTGCCGTTATTATCTGCAATTCTGCATCATAAGAAACACCGCTGTTTACACAATCCGTAAACAATGTTTTGATTTTCTCTTTGTATTCAGGAGCATAAAAGTTGATTCCTTCTTCAACAGTCGGAGAGTACCCTTTAGATACCTCATGAATATTCGCAGTTTCTTCAGACCACATAACTTTGTAATTCGGAAGTTCTACGCTCCATCCTCCGAACTTTGCAGTGCTTCCTGCTATTCTTAACAGCGAATAGCTTGATTTCGCCTCCTCCTCTGCTTGCTTGCGGTCTGTAATGTCAATCCCAAATGATATCGTCCCGGTTATTTTTCCGTTTTCATACATACGGTTGTTTTGCCATAATATGTATCGCTCTTCTCCGGATTTTGTTATTATGGGGTTTTCAAAATTCTTTACTTCCTTCCCTGATGTAATTTTATCAAAAGTCTTCCAGACCTCGGGAAAGCGGTCCTTTGGTACAAGCACTTCAAACCAGTCAAGACCTTTTATTTCATCTGTCTTATATCCTGTTATTTTTTCACCGGCATTATTAAATATTGTTACCTTGCCGTTAAGGTCAAGTCCAATTATTATTGTATTGGCTGTTTGTAATAGGTTTTCCGAAAAGTCTTTTATTTTTTC
>JBHELA010000354.1:0-6199 GCA_041859005.1 Ignavibacteria bacterium | reverse complement strand
ATTATTTATTTTTCTTAAATACATTCCACCGGGACTATTATTATTTCCTATTAGGAAATAAGTATTGTTATTTGATTCACAAATATCTTCACCAAAACAATCTGAGTTTAGAGACCATGGGCCATATACCCTTTGCCAGTTTACTGTTTGTGATAGTGCAAATTCATATGTTATAAAAATAAACATGACAACTACTGCAACTAAAATCTTTTTCATATTAATGTATTATATTATTTTAGTAAATTCCCGATAGGCTTCGCTACCGAAGACTTCTGATAAATTGATTTACCTAACTCATTCCATCGTCCATAAAACCAGTTAACAAATTGATAATTATGATAAATGGTTAGTTTAGATTCTGATGTAACTAAATATTTTGTTGGGTTAGAAATACTATGAATAATTACATTTGGGGATATAACTTTTTCTGAATTAGTAGTTTTAAAATTTATAGGATATCTATTATAAGGTGAGATTGCGGAATATAAAAAATGATAATAATAACAAGATAAGGAAATTCGACGAAAAATTTCCCTCCCCTCAAGAAAACAAATATGAAAACAAAATATTTTCATAAATAAATTTGTTTAAGCCCCCTTTAAAGCAAATAAATACTATTTATTTTTTGGGGGGGGGTATTTATTTAATATTTGAAGTAAGTTAGTCAATATTATTATGTTTATCAATGTAACATTTTGTATTCATTAAACCCCCGCATTGCGTCATAAATAATTTAACAATGAGATTATGAGTAATATAAAATAATGTCAGTTCTTCAAATGAAATGTAAATTAATATGGAGTCCTATTTCTTATTCAGGCGAGAATAAATTCATTATATGAATAATAAAAACCCGCAGAAATGACCGCGGGTTTTATGTTAGTGTTTGTGAATTTAAGTGTTATGTGTGCAAAATCATTTGATAAGCACCATACGCTTTACTTCAGTAAATTTTCCTGCTTCTATTCTGTAGAAATAAACTCCGCTTGCAAAATTAGAGCCGTTAAATTCTACAGTATATTTTCCCGCTTGTTTCACTTCGTTGACGAGTGTTCTTATTTCTCTTCCGAGTATGTCATATATCATCAGCTTTACTTTCCCGTCGCCTGGAAGCTCGTAATTGATTTTTGTAACAGGATTAAACGGGTTAGGATAGTTCTGCGATAGACTATAACTCAGCGGTAAGCTTGTTGTTTCAATTTTCTTTTCTGTTGCCGCTGTTAAGCCCGCAATCAATAAAATGTCTTCCTTATGCTTCTTTATCTTACTTTCCGTATTCATTGATCGCAAACCCCTTAAATTATCTTCCGCTCTTTGCATTAAGTCCTCCCTGACTTCTTTTGAAAGCTGCATAATTTTCGGTCGTTTGCTGTTTTCTTTTGAAGTGTTATCCTTCTTTGATGCGTTATCTGTCTTTATCTTGCCTGTGTTTTCGTTATAGAATTTAGAGGTCGTTGTTTTATTTGAATAAGTATTATCAATTTCCTCATTTTGTTGTTTAAACATCCTGCTAACAACTCTCATTGTAGAGTCGTTTTTCATGGCATTTTCTATCTCGGAAAATACTTTTTTCCTGAATTGTTTAGCAGTTACTTCCTTTTGCGCTCCGCTTTGTCCCATTAAATCCTGAACTTCGTCGTAATCCCAGCTCGCAAGTAGCCTCATCTCCGCGTCAGGGTGGAACATTGCAATAAACTCAAACCCTGTAAGAGCATCATTGTAATTTTCCATGTTTACCTTGCACATATTTTCAAGATAGAATGCGATATCGATAAATTCCGAGTTGTAATTCCCGCTCTGAATTTTATCGTTAAGGAATATTCTTAAATCGCTGTATAAATTGTCTCTGTATGTATTATTTGAGCTTGTATCTAATACCTGGTAACAATCGAATATATCATAAAGAGATGTGTTCAAGTACTGGCTCTCTAAATATGTATTGATTAAATTCTTATAGCTGTTTATTGCGTCTAAAGATTGTCCGTTCGATGTGTAACCCGATGCCTGTGAGTATAATATTTCGTCTGGAAATATGTAAGTATTTGTTGAGTACGGGCTGGTAAATAATGTATCGTTTATTCCAAATCCCATGTTTGTTATCACACTTCCCGTGTATTGAACAGCAGGCAGTTGATTGCATGTGTAATTATTGCTGAAATCAGTTATAACGTAAGGATTTCCCGACGTGTAAAGATAATTCACAGGATTCTCACCTGAAGAGCACCACGCATTTTCCGCAGCGCCATATGTTTCAACAGTTGAATCAAGAGCACCTGAAATATGGAAATACAACGGGTCGGAATTCTTGCTGAACTGGTTATGTCCGTAGTTTATTAAAGGTATTCCTGCGTTTATGATGTTTATATTTCCTGCATCTGAAGAAGAAAGCTTGTTTTGTCCTCCATACCAATAGTTAGTATTGCTTAATCTTAAAGGAGATAAATTGGGATAAGAGTGACCGTTTAGTATCATCGTCGTTCCTGTTCCGTTTATTACGTTTCCAAACATATCGGGTGTGCACTGCTGAAGATAAACAGGATTGTCTGTACCGGTACCCGAAAAATTGTTGTTCTTTATCTTTCCGGTTATCATTCTTCCTATTATGTTGTAATTCGCTGAACTTCCGTTAAATGTATTTCCATATACATAAACCGGAGTCAGCTCGGATGCATAGCTGTTTAAAACCATAGAGGCACAACCATTTGTAAAAGTGTTGTTAACAATATTTGTTTTTGTTTCAGTTTCAGTACTAATATAGTCCCCGTTATTTATTATCTCAAGCCCGACAGTTGCGCTGCTTTCTCCTGACATATTGAACTGGTTTCCCTGTATTAATATGTTGAATACGTTCTCCGCATAAATAGCGAAATCCGAGCTATTCTGGCAGTTGAACACATTGTTCTTAATAATCTTTTCGTTATAAGCATGAGTTCCATTATTAATAATCTTTATCGGCAGCGTTGCATTATTGAAAGTACAGTTCTGAATCGTTAAGCTTGAATCGCAATTTTCTACTTCTATACCTCCCCAGTTTTCATTTTCGCTTTTTGATATGAATGTTACCTTATTTGCCTGCAATTTTCCGCCTTCCTGAACGATTATCTTCACCCCCTCTGCAAGTTGGATTACAGCGCTGTCCTGAAGTATCAGCTGTCCTCCATTTTCAACAACTACATCTTCGTCAAATGTTGTGTTTGTGTTTATGTTAACGTTATCGCATACGCTAGCTTCCTTGGAAATAAGAAAATTATTGCTATATAAATGATTATAAACGACAACACCCATTCCGGTCGTTGCAATCCAGACTTCATTCGTGTTATTAGGTCTTATTCTTAATGAGCGGACTCCTCTTATTCTTCCCGTAATTAGTCTCCAGTCTGGTGTCGGCCAGCTAGTATATTTAATTAGTCTGTTGTTATTCACTCCATCTCTTTTTCCAAATACTACCCATTTGCCATTATATACATCTACCTGAGAGGCACTTGTGAAACCGCCGAAAGCTTCCCAATTAATAACGTCTCCGGTACTAACATTAATCGTTCCTTTATATAAACCTTTACCTTCAATTGCGAGTGCAAGTTGATTGTTCCCTATATATTTTAGACAGCCTTTACCTAAACCATTACTAACAGGCTGATTAGTAGCAACCGTCCAATCTGCTCCTCCGTTAATTGAAAAAAACACTCCGCCGTTTTCAAGGTATAAATATATTATATCTTCACCGTTATTAGGAGTTGGAACTCTGGCAAGATTAAATTGAGACTCCCATCTTCCCTGAATTTTGCCACTATATCCTACTGGAAGAATAGAGTTCATATATCTTTCGTAAGTATTGACTTCAGGGAGACAACTGTTCTGAAGTGTAAATGAAGTCGGTATAAATGTTTCTCCGTCATCTGTTGAACGAAACAAACCAAGTTTTTGAGTCGGATCTGGTGTGGTTTCCTGATCAGAACCTACTAATATTAAAAGATTATCATAATCAGAATTCCATTTGAATATTGTTCCGTCGCATATAAATCTGTTCGAATCCTGAAATAATGATACAGAATCTATTGATATGTTGCCGCTAATTTCTCTTGTCCTTTTATATAATCTTGCTCTATTCGCACCAGAATACGAGTCACCGCCCATTACGTAAGTAACATTTGATTGCAAAGGTTTGTATAGTGCTCGAGATACTTCTGAAATCCAGGCATTGCCTGTGTTTACTCCTGGAATTATATTTCTATTATCGTAGTCTAATTTTTCGAAATCCGCAATCTGGTTGTTTTTATATGCCATTGTCCAGTCTCCAATTGGAATCAACATACCCGGATTTGCTCTGCTATTGTTAGGTTCAAATGAAATATCGAAAACAACTGGCATGCTTTGACCAGCAGTTTTATAACCCCATATTTCACCTGATAAAAAATTAGCGCCGTAATTAGTGGATGCATTGGTTGTAATTCTTAAACCTGCACCTCCGCTTATGTACCAGCAAGTAGGATGATTTGGGTTTTTTATCAAGAAATTCAAACCTGAGAACATTCGTTTTGCTCCCTGAACCTCATATAACAGTTGATGATTCGGATAATCACTTGATTGATTATATCCCAATTCAATTTGTTGGTTACCATTTTCTCCTACCCAATCATGGCCGAAGTTAGTTCCGCTTGCAGTAGATTTACGAACCGGTTGATTAACTCTTCCGGCAAGCAAAACATTCTCATCATTATCCGCAAATGTAAGCATAGATAAATAATTTTTATCTATTGTTGAATAAGGTGGAAAACCAAACTCAAATGAACATTCTTCCCATTCTGAAGAACTTTGGTTATACTTCATTAATCCTCCTATAATACCGGAAGTAGGGGTAAATGAATAATCCCCAAAAGCAACAAAAGCATCTCCGTTTTTTCTCGGAAGAATTCTAATAATTTTTCTGATTCCTTTTCCATATAGATTTGTTTGGAACACAAAAAAATTAGGATACCCATTATAATCGCTGACATATACTCCTTCAGTTGTTCCTATCCAGATCCTATTATTACTTTGCACGTCTTTTTGAAAAGACATACATAAGATACTTTCACCATTATTGTAGGCATCAAATGAAGATAAAACTGTAAAACTTCTTCCGGAATCATTACTTACATATAATTTTGGTTTATCATTATTGGAAGATGGATTTCCACCTACATATACTCTTCCCGAATTATGCGGGTCAAATGCTATACATTCCCCACCGACTTTTCTCATAAGGTTATCACCATCGAACCACGGACCAGTGCAATTCTGGAAAATTGATTTGTGCCATGTACTTCCTCCGTTTGATGTCATCCAAAGGCATTGGTACCCTGCCGCTTCCGCATCTGTTTTTAAAGAGCCCCATGCTATAACTACATTATTTGAATCCTTGGGATTAACGGCAAGCCCTGCAATAATATATTCCGAATAATATAAATGCATATTGGATTCATTATCTCCTTCAAAATAAGAAGAAATTGATATCCAATTTAATCCGTTATTTGTACTTTTATATACACCGCCTATGTCGGTTTTCGCATAAAGAACCTGGTTTTGGAGATTTGCCCACTTTCCTGCAGGATATACAGCGGTTACAAATCCTGCACATTCAAAATTTAAATTCTTAAAATGATATCCAAGAAACGGAAATGATTGACCTATTCCTTTGTTACTAATAAATAACAGAACAATTAAAACAATAATTAATTTTTTCATGTTTTTGAAATTTAAAAGTTATTGAAAAAAGTTTCGATAGTACTTAAAAAACAAACAAAAGTGGCCATTTGCATTTGAGTTTAAAGCTTTTCACTTGTCCATCGGTTTATCCTTCTTTCTTGAAATCGGTTAGGTGTTATTTAATTAATATAAGTTTTTTAGTATCTATTAATTTATAATTCGCAAATAAGGAGTAGATGTAAATTCCTGACGATAGATTAACAGCATTGAATATTATCTTATGTTCCCCAGCAAGTTTATACCCATTTTCAAGTGTTGTAATTTCCTTTCCTGCTATGTCGTATATTCTTAGTGTTATTAAACTTTTTACACGCAATGAATAACTAATATTCGTTGACGAATTAAAAGGATTTGGATAATTCTGAAATAATTTGAAATTATCTATTGTGTTTCCATTTCCTGAAATTGATGAAGTATTGGAGGTGTATTTAATTAATATCGCAGAGTCATTTGT
>JBHELA010000155.1:0-12538 GCA_041859005.1 Ignavibacteria bacterium | reverse complement strand
TTTCAGGCATCCGGTTTTCTGCATTTTCTATTTCGGTTATCTTTCGGTTACCTTGCGCTCTAATTAGGGTTGGGTTTTCAATTTTACAAACTTGTAAAAACAGGCGATTAGTTTTTTAATAAAAATTTTCTTTATCAGCTGCCTTCTTATTTGCAGATCAGTGTCCTATTATTTCTAATAAGTGTAAATCATATTGTTCCGTTCTTTTTGTGTTCGCTTTTTCATCCATGGTTTAAATTTTTTAAATCGGCAAATATTTAATCCTGTTTTTGTGGTCCGTAATTTGCTAACTTAAATAGTAAATAAAAAGTAATGTATATGAAACATTTAACTTCTATCTCGTTGTTTACGGTATTATTGTTTGTAAATATTTCCTTTGCTCAAATGATACCCCTGCCCACACAGACGTCTTCAATATTTTCCGGCTCGGGCAACTGTGCAACTTGTCATACAGGAAACGGAACCGTGCTGTCAGAAAACGGTGTTGATATTTCTCCTATCACGCACTGGCGTTCATCAATGATGGGCAATTCATCTAAAGATCCTTTCTGGCGTGCAATCGTGGCTGAAGAAATTCATGAGCATCCTCAGTTTCAATTCGTAATAGAAAGCACGTGTACAAAATGTCATGCACCTATGGGACATAAGCAAGCAATTCAAAACGGTGACTCAGGTTACACAATGTCACAAATGAAAGCTGACCCCCTTGCAAATGACGGTGTCAGTTGTACATCCTGCCACCAGATAAAAAATACAAACTTTGGCTCATCTTCAAGCTATAGCGGTGGATATAACATTACTACTGAACGAATTATTTACGGTCCTTATCCGAATCCCCTTGTTCAGCCAATGATTACATTTGTTAACTATAATACTGTTCATTCAACTTCGATGAATAATTCCGAGCTTTGTGCAACCTGTCATACCTTGTTTACACCTACTGTAAACTACTCAGGACAGATTGTTGGTTCTTTTCCCGAACAAACACCTTATCTTGAATGGAAGAATAGCAATTATAAAACGTACAATATTCCGTGTCAAACTTGCCACATGCCGATTACTAATACACCAATTGATATTTCGACAATCCCTGTTTTTGATACAACAAAAAGAACACCTTACTGGAAACACCTTTTTGGAGGCGGCAATAAGCTGATGAACAGAATCATGAGAAACAACATTGATTCTCTCCATCTTTCCGCGTCAGGTTCAAACTTTGATACTACCTTAGTTTATACAGAGAAAATGCTCAAAGAAAGTGCTGTAAACCTTAATATTACACCGGCATACAGTTCTGGATTTATGAATATCGGAGTTACCGTTGAAAACCTCGCAGGTCACAAAATACCAACGGGCATTCCGTACAGAAGAATATGGATACATTTTAAAGTCAAGGACCCGAGTAACAATATAATCTTTGAATCAGGAAGTTGGGATTCACAAGGAGAAATTACAGGACTTGATTCCTTGTACGAACATCACTATTTAGAAATTACAAACCCGAATCAGGTTCAAATATACGAAGGGGTTTTAAAGGATGTTAACGGTAACTTCACTTTTAACCTGTTAAGATCAGCAGGATACTTAAAAGATAACAGACTGCCGCCGAAAGGATTTAACACCTCACATCCAAGCTATGATACAATAGCCATTGTTGGTAGTGCTGTCAGCGATACTAACTTTAACCGACAAGGAGCATCTCAGGGCACAGGCAGGGATATCATTTATTATAAAGTACCCGCACTTAATGGTGTTCAATATACAATTTCTGCTGAACTTTGCTATCAAACTATTCCGCCTCGATTAATTACTTATATTCAGGGAATAAGCTCACCTGATGTACAGAAGTTTATCACACTGTATAATGCGGCGGATAAATCTCCGGTAATCATGAAAACTGTCACCGTTCCATTCTTGACGGGAATTAATCCTATCGGCAATAATACACCCGCATCATTTAAACTTTATCAGAATTATCCGAATCCGTTCAACCCATCAACAAAAGTTAAATTTGATGTACCAAACGGTAATAAATTTATTAGTCTGAAAATATATGACGTGCTTGGAAAAGAAGTGCAGACGCTTGTTGCGGGATCTTTAAGGCCGGGTTCTTATGAAACAGATTTTGATGCCAACGGTCTTTCTTCTGGAATGTTCTTCTGTGTTTTGCGTGCAGAAAATTTTTATGAAATCAAACGAATGATGTTTATCAAATAACATTTTGAGTTAGTACTTGTTTAAATAAAACAACATGTTAAATTAAATATTAGAACATATCATGTGTGATTGTGATATATACTAAGAATAAACAACAGCGTAACACCTGCCAAAAATGCCAGACCATGAATAATGTTATTTTTAAGAGTAGTGTGTTTATTAACTTCGGGAATTAAATCCGTTGCACCAATATACAAGAAGTTACCCGCGGCAAATGGTATAAGGAATGATACATTAATTTTGTCAGAAATAAAATATGTAATCAAACCACCAATTAAAAACGTAGAAGACGAAAGCAGATTATAAAGAAGAGCCTTCCTCTTTTCCCAGCCGCTATGCACAAGCGCCGCAAAATCGCCAAGCTCCTGTGGAATTTCGTGAAAGATTGCACCTAACCATGCGATTAAACCAAGATTAAAATCTATTAGGAATAATCCGGATATCGAAAGACCCCCTATAAAGTTATGTAAACCATCACCAAGCAATATTAACACAGACATAGGTTTTCTGCAGTCGCTTTCGGCTTTTTTACAATGGTGGTAATGCAGATACTGTTCAAATACAAAGAACAGACTAAACCCTGCGACGAATATAAGAAAGAATGTTCTAACATTCTCAATATGTTGTAAACCCTCAGGGACCATCATAAAAAAAGCGCCGCCAATGAGTGAACCGGCAGAAAATGCTACAAGCGGCGTGAGAAGTTTTAATTGTGTTTGTTTTGTAAACAGCATTATAATTCCCCCCGAAAGAGAAACAACACTCATTAAAACCCCAAAAACTACTATCACTAAAAACGAACTCATCTTTTTATTGGTAAAGATTTAAAAAAATATTTCATGTATCTCATGTTTATATAAAATAAACCATAATTCGTATCAGAGCTCCGTGAAAACATCATGTTAATTCATTCAAATCCTGTCATGTAATTTTTTGATTGCCCTGCAATTTTATATTTCAACATCGTCTGTTACGGTAAAAGTTTTGCTCTTGACTTGTTTAAAATATCTTTATACTTTAGTTATGAACGTATGTTCATAATATAGTAAGATTGTTTTTATAATTAAATGACAATATAAATAGCTTTGTTAAATTGAAATCATAAAAACAAACTCATAAAGAAAACGCCTTTTTGTTAAGGTTATCAGGAAAGGGGCAAAGAATGGACAACACAAAAAAATGGCTAAGAAGGAAAATCGAAACCTTTTGTGCAGCGCTTGAGCGGAATATCTTGCTAAATAAATCTCTTAAGTGTAAGGTGGTTTTTGGTCCTGTACATTCAAGAAGACTTGGCCTTGTTATTGGAGTTAACAATATTAAACCAAGCACCTGTTCCTACAATTGTATATATTGTTCATCTGGAAATAAGACCTGTTGCTCTGTCTGTACTTCAAATTGTATTTCTCCTTACGAACTTCATGCCTCCATGAGAAATAAGTTAACAAACATTGATCAATTAAAAAATAAAATTAATTATATCGTTTTTACGGGGAGTGGAGAACCTGCTTTAGATACAGAGCTATCGAAAGAGATTACCATACTGAGAGAATTTGGATATAAAATTGCTGTTTTTACAAATGCTTCGCTTATTTGGAATGCACATATACGTGAAAATTTATTGTTTGCTGACTATGTTTCATTAAAAATTGACACAGTAAATCCGGAAACATGGTTGAAAATAAATCGTCCTCATAAAAGATTAAGTTATGACTTAATCTTAGATGGAATTAAACAGTTTTCAAAAATATATAAAGGCAAATTGTCCACAGAGACAATGCTAATAAAAGATATAAACGATAATAAGGAAGAAGTTGAGAAACTCGCAAATTACCTTAATACGATAAATCGTGAGGTTTCGTATTTTACAACCCCCGTGTTTCCACCCCAAGAAAGTTATGTAACGAGTCCCGATTCAGATAACCTCGAATTTTTAAAAAGCCTGATTAAAGAAAAGGTATCTAAAGCAGTATTGTTATGCTGCCCTGATAACGAAGAATGCTTTACATTGAACGATTTTAAAAATGAACTTCTGGGTTTGCTTGCTATTCATCCAATAGGTGTGGAAACAGTTAAACAGTTCGTTAAAAAAGAAGTTGACACAATAATGCTTAACGAAATGATTGAGAGAAAGATTATTGAAGAAGTGGATTTTCACGGGAAAAAATATTTTAAGGAATGTGCTGCTTTGTAAACAAACCAAGGTTTACAGTAACAGAAAAATGTGAAAGCAGATAAAGGGATAATGAGTTTTAATTAAATTATAAAAACATTAAATCATTAAATAGTTAATGAAAGAAAAAGTTAATATTGGTATTATAATCTGTGACAGGTATAAAAGCTGTGCTGGTGGTAAATGCTTCAGGGCAATAAAAGAACGGGTTGGCGCGTTTGATGTTTACAAAGATAAAGATGTAGAAGTAGTTGGATATACTTCCTGTGGGGGATGCCCGGGAGGAAATATTGAAAATAGTATGGAAGAACTAAAGAGAAATAAAGCTCATGTAATTCATTTTGCAACCGGAATGGTGGTTGGCTACCCTCCTTGCCCATACATTGATCATTTCAAATTATTTATTGAGAATATACACCGAATGAAGGTTGTTGTCGGTACTCATCCTATCCCGGAAAAATATTATTTAGCTCACAGAGAAATGAAAACCTGGGCATCAGAGGAGTGGGCTGATTTGTTAGAACCAACTTTATGTAACAAAGTAACAAGAGTATATTATGACTAATTAAAATGAGTCCTGAAGTTAATAATACGGAAATTGTATTCGGTCCGGTACCATCTAGAAGATTAGGAAGAAGCATGGGAATCAACAACATCCCTCTGAAAACCTGTAGCTATTCATGTATTTATTGTCAGATTGGTAATACAAATATATTATCAACAAAAAGAAAAGAAATATTTAAACCCGAACGAATCTATCATGAAGTATCCGAAAAGGTGATCTTTTTAAAGAGTCTTAACGAGAAAATAGATTATTTAACATTTGTTGCAGACGGAGAACCCACTCTCGATTTTAGTATTGGCAAAAGTATAGAAATGTTAAAACCTTTAGGAATTAATATCGCTGTTATAACAAATTCTTCATTGATTTGGGACAAAGACGTAAGAAATGATTTAATGAAAGCTGATTTAGTCTCAGTCAAAATAGATACGGTTATTCCTGCCATATGGCATAAAATAAACAGACCTCATGGAAGCTTAGAACTTGATAAGATTATAAATGGAATCAGGGAGTTTGCCGCCGAATATTCAGGAAAATTAGTTACTGAAACGATGCTTATAAAAGATGTTAACGATGATAATAAATCGCTACAAGAAACAGCAGTAATTATTAATAGTCTAAGTCCTGCCAAGTCATTTATTTTAATCCCAACTCGTCCAACTGCTGTAAAATCTGCTCTGGCACCAGACGAAGAAATTATTAATATTGCTTTTCAAATATTTAGCGATATTATAAAAAATGTGGAGCTCGCAATTTCGTATGAAGGAACAAACTTTTCATTTCTGTTAAATTCAGAAAAAGAACTACTTAGTATCCTTGCTGTTCATCCAATGCGATACGATGCTGTTGAAGAGTTTTTAAAAAAATCAAATATGGGCTGGAATACAATTAATCAATTAGTAAATCAACGAATCTTAAAAAAAGTTAAATATCAGGGTAATTATTTCATAATGAAAAGTAATCTCAATATATTGTGACATTATATATTTTTTAAAAAACGTTTATTTAAGTCTAAAATAGGAGATTAAAATGCCAAACTTAAACGGAACAGGTCCAATTGGAAATGGACCAAGGACAGGAAAAAAATTAGGGAAATGTAACACCCCAAAATCTACTGTAACTGATAGTTCGGTATCCGATAACAGTGCTGCTAATTTTGAAGTAAGAAAAAGTGCTTTCAATCGTTGGAGAGGATTTGGCTTTGGAGGCGGTAGAGGCTTTGGAGGCGGCAGAGGCTTCGGAGGAGGCAGGGGCTTCGGAGGAGGCAGGGGCTTCAAAGGTGGCAAAGATTAAATTATAAATGTACTTTATAGTTTATTTTATCTTGCTGGTTACATCCAATATTATCGATGTATCTGCTTCGTAGCTTAAACCGGATCAAAAATTGAAAAACACAGAGGGAGCTTGATTGGTAAAAACTTTGCTCTTGACTTATACAACAATTATCTTTAGATTTATTATGAGCATATGCTCATAATAAATAATTAATATTAATAAAAAACCAAATGAAAATTGCAGTAGCTTCAGACAACGGAAAAACAATAACAGGTCACGTTGGGAAATGTGAAATGTTTATCGTTTTTGATATAAACAATAAAGAAATCACAGGCATTGAAAAAAGAATAAATACTTTTACAATGCACAAAAAAGAAGGTCATCGGCACGAAAATCATCATGATGAGCATAATCCCAACCAGCAGGGCGTTGGAAAGCATTTAGGAATTATTGAAGGTCTAAAAGACTGTAATTATCTTTTTTGTTGTTCTGGCGGTCAGGGATTAATGAGTGATTTAAATGCAAATGGCATTCAGACGATATTTACCGACGAAGTAGATGCAGAAGATGCTGTTAAATTGTTTCTGGCGGATAAATTAAAAAGTGACCCTAATAAACAATGTAGTGGACATAGTCACTAAATAAATTGTTCGTACCCACTAAAATATTTTTCACAAAAGGTGTTGGAAGGCATATAGAATACTTAGCCTCCTTTGAATCTGCGTTACGTAGTGCAGGAATAGAGTTTTGTAATCTCGTAATGGTGAGTAGTATCTTTCCGCCAAATTGCAAAATGTTATCGAGAGAACAGGGTATTAAAGAAATATTACCGGGACAAATAACATTTGCAGTAATGGCTAGAAACCATACTAATGAACCTAATCGTTTAATCGCTTCATCAATAGGCGTTGCCATCCCCTCTGATAAATCGCAGTATGGTTATTTATCTGAATACCATCCTCAGGGAGTCAATGAAAAAACTTGTGGCGACTATGCCGAAGATTTAGCCGCTCAAATGCTTGCTTCTACCCTGGACGTAGAGTTCAATACGGATACCGATTGGAATGAAAGGGAACAGGTCTTTAAAATGTCAGAAAGAATAGTTAAAACTTTTAATATTACTAAAACTGCCAAAGGGGACAAAAACGGATTGTGGACTACTGTTATATCAGCCGCGATTTTGTTACCATAATAAATATTATTAGACTTCATTAATTACAAATTTGTTTATAAATTACCTTTAAGCATTTACATCAAAGGGGATACAAAGTTTTATCAAGAAATAAAAAGAATTATCAGAACACATAATAAAAATCATATGATGTATCGATATAATATTGTTCTTACATATGCTTTGCAATTAGCTGGTTCTTCTATCGTAGTTTTTGATGCCGATGTTAGCGGTACTAAAGTCGCTAGAATGTTAAATGTTTTTAGAATCTTATAGATTATGGCAAGACCTGTTAAACAAAGAAAGATATTAGCCCCACATTCAGACGTTAGGTTTTTCCCGGTAGGAAATAGTAATCCCGATACTGATAGCCTTTTATTCCTTGCCGAGGAATTTGAGGCTATAAAATTAATAGACTATGAGGGCTTAGACCATTCTAAGGCTGCAAAGTTGATGAAAGTATCCAGACCGACATTTACAAGAATATATAAACGGGCAAGAATTAAATTATCAACATCACTTGTCGAAAAAAGAACTTTGAAACTCTCTGGTGAAAATATTTATTACGGTGATAATTGGCATAAATGCCAAAACTGTGAATGTATTTATAATGTTGTAAATAAATCGAATAAAGAATTTTGCCCGCTTTGTAAAAGTACTAATTTTATTAATATACTAAACCTTGAATAATTTGATATGAAGGTAGTAACCGTAAAAGAAGACAAATTGAATTCACCAATCGAAGATTGTTTTGGTAAAACAAAATTTTTCTGTTTTTTAGATGAGGATATTAATAAGATTGAGTTTGTATCAAACCCCGGTAATTCTATTTTAAAAAATTCGGGCAAAAAAGCAGTCGCATTTCTACATTCAATGGGTGTTACCTCTGTTATGTCTGGAAATTATGGAATAACCGTTAAAAAAATGCTCGATAAGTACAAAATTCAGACTATTATTATACCTGCAAAATATGAAAACTTAACCCAGCTTTTAAAAATATTGAAGCAAAACTCTTCATAGTTGTGATTAGAACTTTAAAAAAGGAAAAAAAATCCTTCAATTCGTATACTTAGTAATACAAGAATATAAACAAATAGTAGATTAAACTAATAATATCTCTTTTCTTTAATGAGCACAATGTGCTCTATTGCTAAAACACATTGTGCTGTTTTAACTTATTTTTTTACTAACTTATCAAGAATTGTCTTCTCAGGAATTTCTTTAGTACAGAAAAACCAGTCATAACATTTCATCTTTTCTTTGCTTTCCATGCGTTCTTTCGCTACACCGCAGGATCCGGCTGTAGGCACTATAACGTCGTCACCAGGTCTCCAGTCTGCCGGGGTTGCTATCGAGAATTCGTCAGCAGCCTGCATTGCAATTAAAGCTCTGTAAAGCTCATCAAAATTCCTTCCAAGACTCAAAGGGTAATATATAATTGCTCGGATTATTCCTTTTGGGTCAATAAAAAATACTGCTCTGACGGCTTTTGTTGAGCTCTCGCCCGGTTGTATCATTCCATACTTTCCTGCTACTTCCATTGTAATGTCTTCAATAAGAGGAAACTTAACTTCTACGTCTTTCATGCCTTTGTATTCAATCTTTTCTTTGATGGTTCTCAGCCATGCTATATGGCTGTATAATCCGTCAACAGAAAGACCTACAAGCTTGCAGTTTGCCTTTGCAAACTTGTCTTCCATCGTTGCAAAAGTCATGAACTCAGATGTACAGACAGGAGTAAAATCTGCCGGATGACTGAATAAAATTACCCAGCTTCCCTTGTAATCTGATGGAAAATTTATATCTCCCTGAGTTGTTACAGCTTTAAAATCAGGGGCTTTTTCGCCGATTCTCGGCATTGCTATTGCTTTGTTTTCTTCCATGATTATTTATATTTAGTTTTTAATAAAAAAGGAGTTTGTTATTCTTAATACAACCATTAGTTGCAATCTGCTCCGTGTTGATGTCTGTGATTGTGTTGATGGTTGTGTCCATGATGATGCTCATGCTCCTTGCACATTTCTCCGTTGTCTTTTATGTTACCGTTGAGCCAGTCATTTAATACGACTTTTACGTTGCCTGAACATCCTCTTACAACCGCAATACCGTTATCACTTAGCTTGTTAACAGCACCGCCTCCGATATTGCCCGCTAACATTACTTTAACACCAATTTGTGTTAATTTTTCTACAACATTAGATTTGCATCCGCAGCCGTCAGGAGAAGAAATTATTTCTTCGTGTATGATTTCTTTCTTGTCGTTCGTTGTATAAACCATAAAATATTCGCAATGGCCAAAATGGTCATCTACTATTCCCGAATGTGTTGGAATTGCTACTTTCATCTTATTTTTCCTTATTATTTTATAAAAAGTAAATTCATTTTAAATACACTATTCATTCATACAAATCATGTTCTTTTAACCAGTTGTCATTATGATACTTCGATAAGTACCTCTCCCCTGTATCACAAACAAGAAACACCACAACGGCATCTTCATCGAGGTTCTTTGCAATATCGAGAGCAGCATATGCTCCTGTTCCCGAAGAAGCACCGCAAAAGATACCTTCTTCTAAAGAAAGCCTCTTGCACATATTAATAGAATCTATGTCTTTTACACTTACAATTTCATCAACGTAATCGAAATTTGTTATCGGTGGAATAATATCTGTTCCCAGACCTTCAATCTGGTGAAGCGTTGTTTCTCCTATCTTTCCCGTATCTTTGTATCTTTTGAAGTTAGAGCCAATAGGGTCCGCCCCTGTCAC
This sequence comes from Ignavibacteria bacterium, assembly GCA_041859005.1. Lineage (GTDB taxonomy): Bacteria > Bacteroidota > Ignavibacteria > Tepidaquicellales > Tepidaquicellaceae > CAIKZJ01. The sequence continues at coordinate 2,375 of JBHELA010000155.1, read as the reverse complement.
CTTTATTTTGGGATTCTTTTCCTTTAAATATTTCGAAACCCCGGTTATTGTTCCTGCCGTCCCTACTCCGCAAACAAAATGTGTTATCTTTCCGTCTGTATCTTTCCAAATTTCTGCGCCTGTTCCCGAATAATGACTAAAAGGATTTGCATCGTTGGCATATTGGTTTAAATTTATTGCATTTGGTATTTCTTCAGAAAGAGATTTTGCTTTATTCCTGTAATAATCGGGTAAATCCGGAGTGGCTTCTTTTGGTACTATAACAACTTCGGCTCCAAGAGCTTTTAGATAGTTTCTTTTCTCTTGTCCTATTTTGTCCGTCATTACAAGTATTACCTTGTATCCTTTAACGCGTCCTGCTAATGCAAGACCTATACCTGTGTTTCCGCTCGTAGCTTCAACAATTGTATATCCCGGTTTTAATAAACCCTTTCTTTCTGCATCCTCTATCATTGCAAGACCAACCCTGTCTTTTACGCTTCCACCCGGGTTGGTAAATTCGATTTTGGCAAGTACCGTTGCTTTCATGTCTCTTGTAAGGTTATTTATCTTAACAAGCGGTGTGTTGCCGATCAGTTCAAGAATATTTTTGTAATACATATGGTCTGATTTGTTTTGCTAAATTAATCTACGGCCTCTTTATCGCTTATAAGCTTAATACATTTGGGACAGTTATTGTTTAATATTTTGTCCGTACGTATAAAGTTGTTTTTACAAATTTTACATCTGGACTTATTAGTCTTTCCAAAAGTATAACTGCCGCCTTCGATTCTTATCGCTTTCCCATAAAGAATTGCATCTGTAATTTTTGAGTGTGCCTTTTCAACAATTCGCCCAAGAGTCTGTCTTGAGATTCCCATTTTCTCTGCGGCTTCTTCCTGATACAGCTTCTTTATATCAGTCAGTGTTATCGCTTCCAGCTCGTCATAGGTTAAAACAATTTCCTCAAGGTTTCCGAGGGAAATGCCCCTTGGCTTGTAATAGCTGGACTCAGGACTGCACGTTACCCGCCTTATTTTTTCCGGTCTTGGCATAATATACAATATGAGCATATGCTCATAATAAATCAAGGTATATTTATATAATAATTATGTGAAATAAATTGTACTATATTATGAGATTATTTCTTGATAAGTTTAAATCAACTTTATTCAATTAAATGGATACTGAAATATTATCAAGAATTCAATTTGCCTTTACAATTGCCTTTCACTACATATACCCCCCTATAAGTATTGGTCTTGGGGTGCTGCTTGTTGTTATGGAGGGTATGTATATTTTAACCAAGAATAAAATATATGAGCACATCACAAGGTTTTGGATTAAAATATTTGCGTTGGTATTTGCTATGGGGGTTGCAACCGGAATTGTTATGGAGTTTGAATTCGGAACAAATTGGGCAACTTATTCAAGGTTTGTCGGGGATGTGTTTGGCAGCGCTTTAGCCGCAGAAGGAATATTTGCTTTCTTTCTTGAATCGGGTTTTCTTGCTATTCTTGTTTTTGGCTGGAATAGGGTTTCTACCAAAATGCATTTCTTTTCAACCATTATGGTTTCTTTCGGCTCTATGTTAAGTGCAGTTTGGATTGTTGTTGCAAATTCATGGCAGCAAACCCCCGCAGGGCATCATATTGTTAATAATGCCGGAATGATGAGAGCCGAAATCACTGATTTTTGGGCTATGGTTTTTAATCCTTCCTCGGTGGACAGGCTTCTTCATACCTTGTCCGGTGCCTGGTTAACAGGTGCATTCCTTGTATTAAGCGTTTCTGCATATTATTTGCTTAAGAACAAGCACATTGATTTTGCAAAAAGATCTATAAAGATTGCGCTTGGACTTGCAATTTTTGCATCCTTATTCCAGCTATTTACCGGACACCAAAGTGCTGTTGGGGTTAGTGTAAATCAACCGGCAAAACTTGCTGCTTTTGAAGGACATTATAATACTTCTTCGGCTCCGCTTTATTTATTTGGATGGGTTGATGATAGTCAACAGAAAGTAAATTTTGGAGTTTCCATCCCGGGTATGTTAAGCTATCTTGTTCACGGTAATTCGAAAACCCCCATTGTGGGTTTGAATGAATTTCGTCAGGAAGATAGACCACCCGTTAATTTAGTGTTTCAGTCGTATCATTTCATGGTTTCAATAGGTATGGCTTTAATCAGTATCAGTTTTCTATCGGTACTAATGCTTCGGAAAGAGAAACTGTTCAAGAGTAAAACAATGCTTAAGGTTTTGGTTTTATCTGTTCTTCTCCCGCAGGCGGCTAATCAATTAGGGTGGATTTCTGCTGAGGTTGGCAGGCAGCCCTGGATAGTTTACGGCTTGCTTCGAACAAAGGATGCACTTTCAAAATCTGTTACCGGGAATGAAG
>JBHELA010000091.1:0-3292 GCA_041859005.1 Ignavibacteria bacterium | reverse complement strand
ACGGGAACCATCTCTCCGAGTTTGTAACTGCCTTTAATCGGATTAAACGTAACCTCAAACTTCGGTCTTTTGTAATCCTCAACAGAGAAATAAGCACTTCCGTTATTGACCGATGTCTGAATGTGCATCTGTCCGTTTAGTCCTGATGTCGGGAGTGTGAATGAACCGTTTATCGTTCCGAAATCATTCGTAGTAAAACTCTGCTCTGATACTTTCTGGTAATTTACGTCGTACAGTTCTACTGTTACAAACTCTCCTGCTTTGACGCTGGATTCCTTGCCCCTTGATTCAACAACAAGTCCTTTGAAATAGAGCGTCTGCCCCGGTCTGTAAAGCGAGCGGTCGGTAAAGAAGTAAGTTGCGTTGTATGGCTTTGTGTTCTGTTCATAATACTCGCCCTGGTAAAAAGCATCCTTTATATAGCTGTATCCGTAACCGAAATTCAAACCCTGAGTGGTCAGGAACTGCCCGTTGTGCCTGAGTTCTAAATAAAATGACCTCGATTTTCCCGCATTCTTAACAACAAAATATCCGTTCTTGTCTGATGTAAATTCACCGCTCTTAATGTATTCATATCTTGATTTATTATAATCATAATTCTGAACATATATTACTGCGTCGGCACCCTCGAGAGGATAACCGTTATCCCTGTTCAGTGTATAAAATTCTATATCTTTCTTTTCATTAGTTTTATTAATGTAACTCAATGAGTTTATGTTAAGAAGACAGTAAGCTACTGCATTCTCCGTGTAAGAAAAACTCTCGCTTGTTCCCGCGAGCATGACGTAAACACCTGCTTTCAATGCGGGTATCTTTACTTCTGCCTTGTGCGTCTGCAAGTCGCCGTCATTCGGGAGACTTATATTGAAACTGTGAACTGCATCTCTGCCGCTAAATTTATTAATTATCTCTGCGTTGTATTTAGCATAATCGTTGTAATTTGAATAGTCCTCTTCAATCTTTTTAATCTCATCGTATGAAGTCTCTACAACCTTGTAATAAAGCTTGTTCACGTTCTTGTACGTAACAAGAGTCCTGAACGGTTTGTCGGGAATGTTGTATGCTTCAAGTGTTATCTGCAGCGATTTTGAATCGAGATCTGCCATAATTGCTCTGCAGTTTTGTGCTCCGTCAGAATCAGGATACTTATCAGCCGCATCCTTGCAGATTGAATAAGCAATCTTTAAATCATCTTTGAAGTTATCCGAAATCCCGGGAACGTACTTCGCTCCTCTTCCCTGATAAACATTTGCAATTTCATAGCTTATCAAGGTCGAAACGGGATAAACCGAATACTTGTCCAGCAAGTTCTGAAGAGCTTTTAAATATAAATTTTCCTTTTCAGCATTCCCAGAACTATTATACACAAATTCCAGCCTCTTTAAATCAGCATCTACTAATGCATCTATGTTACCGTCATTAAGATGAAACCTTATCACATCCCTTAATATCGTAATAGCATAATAATCAAAAGAGAACACATCTTTTGTGGTTATATCAAGACCCGAAAATTCTTTTGCATCGCTCATAAATATTGGGTCGTTCAGAAGAAACTGCTCTGCAGGTCTCGTCACGCCTGCTTCCTTGTTCGAGAAAAATCCAATTGCTTTGAATGCAAGAAAATCATACAGCGTGGGTCTGTACTTTCTTCCGTTCGGTATGTATTTATCATAAACATAATTGTTAAGCATATCATTGTAACCCTCCAGGCTAATCTGCTGCAGCCTCTCAGGTTCCGAGATTGAATTTTTATAATACTGAATCGATTGCTCGATAATCTTTGAAGCGTCCCAGGTTTTAATATCCTCAAGCGTGAAATTTTCTACTCTCGTCCTTTCCAGTAAATCATACCTGTTGTTCTGGTAGTATGTCCAGTACATGTCGCCGATTAAAGAATTGAGAAACTGTTTCATCGGAAATACAGCAGCAGCTTCCTCGCTTTTCATTTCGCTTAAACTTGCGAAGAATGCATCTTCTACATTGTATTGTGTCAGCTTCATCTTGTAAAGCAAGGCTCTTACATACTGTACAGTATTATTCTCACCTTTGGCATTTACGAAAACCTCCTGCAGGATTTTCATCGCTGACTCGGGAAGTCCGTAGTTATAAAGTGAATCTATTTCTTTCCATTTTGAATCGTAGTCATAAATCTGAGGTGCTGATTGTGAACGCAAATCATTGATTACGATTAATGTGAATAATAAAACGAATACAACTGCCAGGTTTTTCATAATAATTTTGTTAAAATAATAATTTAATTTATATACTCTTTGTAAGATTTTTCTGTTCCCATACGTTAAAATAAATATTTAGTTCATTAAAATCACTTGTTTAAAAAATAACTATTCAAATCCCATTTCATGTCTCATTTCTCATCCGCAACTTTCCCAGACTCCTGGGACTGTGTAAAAACAAAAATGTGTCTTCCCCGCATGCGCGCTCTATGCGTCCCCTGTGGCGGATTCTTGGCGACCTGCCTGCTGCAGGTTTACCTTTAGGCAGGGGATCTTCTTGAAATTGTTTACTATCACATTATTGGTTTTTTTATATTTATAAAGTACCTGTTTTTACAATACTTTCGAATCCGGGCTATCTTGCGCTCTAATTAGGCTCTAATTAGGTCTAAATTAGCCTTGGATTTAACATACGAAAAAAATCAACATATTATGCCTTAAAAAACCGTTTTTCTCTGTGTGTTCTCAGTCCTCTGTGGAAAAGTTGCCGTAACTGTATCTTATTTGTTCTTACAATTGTAATATAAAATAATTAATTTCGTACGAATAATTAAAAACTAAAATTCTACCGCTATGAGAAAACTGGTTTTCATACTATTATTTACCATTGTTTCAACTTCTCTCTTCTCACAAAATATTACCAGAAAGGCACTTATTGGTATCAGGGTAGCTGAAATCAATGATTCTGTTAAAGCTGCGCTAAATCTTTCATCAAAAGATGGTGTGCTTGTTACATCAGTTACAACAGGCTCTACATCCGACGTGGCAGGTTTAAAAGTAAATGATGTTGTACAAAAAGTAAACGATGTTAATACTTATACTGTAAAAGCATACAGGGATGCGGTTAAAAATATTAGAGAAAATGACAAAGTTAAGTTTGAATTGATTAGCAGCTCAAAGCCTCTTGTATTGAATTCTACCGCTGTTGGAATACCCTACGAGAAATCTGATAAATATGATGTTGTTTACGATGAGGTGAAGTTTAAAAACGGATACCTCAGGATTATAACTACAAAACCTAAAACGACAGGCAAGTTCAAAACAGTTCTGTTTATTCC
>JBHELA010000056.1:0-2953 GCA_041859005.1 Ignavibacteria bacterium | reverse complement strand
AATCTGAACTTTGCATCCTTGTAAATAGACTTGTATAGATAAGACGACTGAATGCATCCATTTTCTTTAGAGCGAACAGAATCCCAGAATTCCATAATTGAATCGTCTTTTGTCATATCAGTATCGAACATAAACACTTTTGCAGTTTTGCTTTTCCTTTTACTCACTGAATATTTTTCACCCGACTTTAATTTGTAAAGATACTGAGCTGCATATTTTGCATCGCTTCCGTTGAGTGTGTTATGGTAACCAAGTACAGTATTTTCGGTGTTTGATTTGATAAAAGACTCTTTTGATTTCCAGTTTGAATAGCTTATGAATCCATACTTTGTATCAACGGAATAAGACTGCAATAAGGTTGTGTCGGAGACATCATCAATTTCTTTGCAGACTTTATTTGCTATTTTCCATGTATCAATAAATGATGTATAGGATGAAACTATTTCGAATGGTTTAATAAAATAGTATTCTCCGTTTGATTTATTATTCTTTATGTTTTTATCAGTTTTCATATTCCTGTATCAAAAATAAGGTTGTTGATTACTTTTAGCAAAGAAGCATAACCCCATTTGTCCCCAAAATTTACACAGAAATATGTTGCTTTTTGTTTATTATTTGGACAATTTTTGAATAATTATAACCCCAGTAGGATATTTAGATTAATATGAGAAATTTTAAGATATTTCAGATAATTTCGGCATTCAGTAAGGAAGAACTGAAGGAGTTTGAATATTTTATAAAATCTCCTTATCTGACGAGTTCGCGCGATTATACAAATATGCTGAAAACCATCTACTCTTTTAACGATGATCCGGAAAAGCTTCTGGGAATATCTAATGAGAAATTTTGTGCAATGGTTTTTCCGGGAAAGGCTTACAGCAATAAAACTTTAAGGAACAGATTAAACGAGCTGACTGCACTTGCGAAAAAGTTTATTGTACAGAAGTCACTTGAAAGCAATAAGCCGCAAAGTGATTTTCTGCTGCTTAAAGGTTTAAAGGACAGAAAGCTTTACGGTATTTTCAGGAATGAGTTTACAAGGATAAACGAATCGATGACCATTGAGTCGAATAAGTCTTACAATAATGCGGAAATAAAAATGCTTTCAACTTATGCGTACCTTGAGAATCAGGATTTCACCAAGACGTTTGAAGGATACAGAGATACGACGGAATACGTGATTACATTTTTTCTTGAGAATTATTTTGTGTATCTGATTGAATTTGAAAATGAGAAACAATACGGCATCAACACTGATAAAAACATTGCATACGACCTGATACACAACCTGAAGGCTGATAATTTTATCAGGATTCTTGAGGAAAGGAATGACAATAAATATCTGACAGTATTACTTTATTATTATCTTTACAAAAGTTTTGCTAATCTCAGCGATGAAGTTTCATTCAGGAAGTTCAGGGATTTATTTTTCAGAAATCTGAATAAACTTTCTTATGAACATAAGGACGGTTTCTTTGGTTACATGATTTCAAGGTATTTTATACTTCAGAATAAAAGCGGTAAACAGGATATACTTAAAGAAGTATTTAAATTGTACGATATGAAACTTAAGCTCGGTCTGCATTCAGAGCTTAAGGCGATAAGGTATCCATCGACTGCGTTCAGGGATTATGTAGTTGTAGGGCTGAAGCTAAAGAAGTATAAGTGGGTAGAAAACTTTATTGAGAAGTATTCGCAGGAGCTTCCTAAGGAAATCAGAGACGAAGAAATGAAGATGGCATACACGAGACTATACCTGTTTAAAAAGGAATACGACAATGCTCTTCAGTATCTGAATGAACTGAAGACTTCGAACTATATTTACCTGCTTGATGCATCAAGAATTAAGTTAAGAATATTTTATGAGAAGTCGTACTTCGAAGAAGCATTTCTGGAGATTGACAGGATAAAGCATTACATAAAGAATAACACGAAGAAAGTAGCACTTTCGGTAAGAAAGTATTCTAAAGAATTTATTGATGTGTACAATGAGCTTCTGAAGCTGAGGTTGAATCCTGATAAAGAAGGAATTGATTTTCTCTTTAATAATATTCAGAAGACTAACACACTGGTTGGAAAAGAGTGGTTTATAGAAAAGACAAAGGAAATGAAGTCAGGAACAAAAACATAATTCATAATGAAGAAGAAGATTGAAGTTGTAGAGAATCCGAGGATTCGGAAAATACTAAAACCGGCGATTCAGTTTTTTAAGCTGGAACAATCGAGCGGTATTCTGCTGATTGCAGTTGCAGTGCTTGCGATTGTGTGGGCGAACAGTCCGTGGGCTGCGTCTTACTTCAGCATCTGGGAAAGCAAGGTGGGCTTTGGGTTTGGCGATTTCAAAATCGAGAAGGATTTTCTGCACTGGATAAACGACGGTCTGATGGCAGTGTTCTTCTTTGTTGTGGGGCTTGAAATTAAACGCGAGATTTTGATTGGCGAACTTTCGGGTGTGAAGAATGCTATGCTTCCTGCAGTGGCGGCGCTTGGCGGGATGGTTTTCCCGGCTATTATATACTTTGCTTTGAATACGAGCGGTGAGGCTGCGAAGGGCTGGGGTATTCCGATGGCGACTGACATTGCTTTTGCTATTGGTATTCTTTCCATTCTTGGAAACCGTGTGCCGTTTGCGCTGAAAGTTTTTCTGACGGCAGTGGCGATTATTGACGACCTTGGTGCTGTGATTGTGATTGCGGCTTTTTATTCTGCGGATATTTCTTTCGCTTTGCTTGGTGCGGCGGGCGGAGTGGTTTTGGTTTTAGTACTGCTGAATTATTTGCACGTGAAGACTCCGCTTGTGTATGCAGTGCTCGGAATCATTCTGTGGTTTTTGTTTCTGAAGAGCGGCGTTCACGCGACTATTGCGGGCGTTGTGCTGGCATTCACTATTCCGACTAAGACACGAATAAACGGAAAAGAATTTTTCGATATTGCGACTGATTCTCTGGCAGAG
>JBHELA010000445.1:0-4614 GCA_041859005.1 Ignavibacteria bacterium | reverse complement strand
TTACTACATTGTTGAGGTTTGTTTCCATTGCGACAGGAATGTAATTTACCGCTCCTGACGAGGTCTTAATTACAGTGTGATTCACCTCTGCCGAATTGTGGCGTGGTATTATTATTCCGTCTGCTCCAAGACAAACTGCTGAACGAATAATAGCCCCAAAATTATGGGGATCAGTAATTTCATCGAGAATTATCAATAGGGGATTTACAACTTTTTCTATTTTACTTAGAATCTCTTTCAAAGGTGTGTATTCGAAATCTTTCATAAACCCTATCATCCCTTGAGAAATCCCTTCCTTCTTATCTTTGTTCTGAAAGTATTTTTCAAAATCGAATTTATGCAATGATATTAAACTTATCCCGTTTTCCTTTGCAAGGAAAAGTATCTCTTTCATCCTTGGCTCTGGTTTCATATTCTTCATGAATATTATCTTCGTCAGATCCTTTGGATTAGATTTTAGCGTTTCAAGTATTGGATTTTTTCCAATTATTATCATAACACCTTAATATTAATACTGATACCAGAATGTGACTCTGCCCACAATGTCATTATTTCTTTCTATGTTTGCGCTGCTTTTGTCTTTGTAAGTGTTCATCCAAATATTTGGCATTATATGAAAACTCTTAAATGGGAGAAAATCCAGTCCTGCCATGAAAAAGTTCTCCTTGAACCCAAGTATACCATTGTTACTATCAGGGTCGAAATAATCGTATCTTGCGAATATATTAAGAGCTTCGGTTTTTTCTGTGTCTTTCTTCTTTACTACATTAACCTTTGCACTTAGCGTAAATCCTATCGGATTCTGAGGTGCAGATAGTTTTACAGCATTATTTCTGTTCTGGAAGAAGGGTTCGAAAATAAAAGTAACATCTTTGTTCTTGTATGCCAATACACTCTTTGCCGTCATTCTATATTGTTCATTGTAATTATTCTGATAATCAAAATAAACTTCAGCAACAAAATCTTTTAAGAATTTTGCATACATAGAACTGTAAAACTTAGGAAATTTTGATACTTCAGCACTCGAACCTTTTCCATTTCCAAACAATACTGTATATCCAAAATTCCCTTCTTTATCAAATTTACCTTTCAGCATGGCACCTATTTCAAGGGCAGTTCCTATTCGGTTCTTATCTGTAATGGTCTTTTCTAGGCTTCTATATCCGTAAGTTTGTTCAGACAGACCCCATACAAATGTTGGTGAAGGCATCAAACCAAAAAATATACTCGAATTCGGTACGACATTCTTCCATTCGAACTGTGCATCATATACCATGAAGCTGACTTTGTTATCAATCTTTGTGACATCATTTAACTCTATTCCAAAATTACCTGCAAAGTCTTCGTTAAACGTATGCTCATAATGGAGCCTCGCTCTGCGGACGGTCACTCCTGTGGTTTTATAACTGTAAGATGAGTACTGATTAGATGTGCCTGTAGAATCTCCTTCAAACTTATAAAAGAAATCGCCAAAAAGTACTCCGTTAAATTTTCCTTTCGGTTTATCTTGAGCAAATACGCTCACTGATAGTGCAAGAAAAACAATCAGAAGAAATTTGTTCATATTTCACTCCTTATTTTAAAAATCCCCTTCCATTTACTGAAAAGGGATTGAAAATATTTTTATTATAAAATGTTACTTAATACCACGCAATCTTATTTCCTTTTTCAGTTGCAATCTTATCCCATTGGGGAATTGTTTCATTTAAAAATATGGATTTTGCTTTGTTCAAACTATCCATATTTAACCCGATATATGTTTGTGCTTTTAGTTTTGTAGAAATATCTGGTATCGCAATTGGAAGACCAACATTTAGTTTCGTCAGCAGAATAGCAAGTTGTGTTCTCGCTTCCTGCCCTTTGAGTATAGCGTTACCGAGTACTCTTGCTGATTCAAGGGGAGCATGAAACGCTGCACCGTGTGATGCGGCTACGTAATCCCATCTCCATTGTGCCTGTCTGATAAGTTTTAGTATCGGCTTCATTTGTTCGTCGGTAGCTCCTGCATCCCATGCCGTTTTTGCCTCAATATGTGCTTTCGCAATAACATCTGTTGCATTCTTACTGAGTTCAAATATTTTATCTTGTCTCTCGTAAACATTATTTCTGAGTGTTGTTTCGCTTTCCCTGTGGCATACCTGACACGAGTTCGCAATGTTGTTTAACGGACTTTGTATATGATGGTCAGTGAATTTCACCCCACCTTCACTCTTATAAGGCATATGGCAGTCAGCACATGAAAGTCCTCGTTGTGAATGTATTCCCATTTTAAAAACTTCAAAATCAGGGTGCTGTGCTTTTAGCATAGGTGCTTTGCTTATTTTGTGAACCCAGTCAACATGCTCAATATTATCATAATATTTTTCCATTTCTTCCACTGTAAAACCGTCATCCCATGGGAATGTAAGATACTTTTCTTCTTTTCCTTTAAAATAATATTCTACATGGCATTGTGCACAAACTAATGAACGCATCTCCTGATGAGTAGCATTGTTTATATCTTTACCTTGTCTCTGAAATGCCTCAACAAGTGACGGTCTGGAAATCTTAAGGTTCATTGTTTTATTATCATGACAATCTTGACATCCAATTGCATTTACAACTTCAGAACCGAGTTCTTTCCATGGCTTCTTGTAGTATTCAGCTATTCCTAATTGATTCATTAATCGGGGTACATCTGTACTCTTGCAAGTCCAGCATGTTGCCGGTTGTGGTACATCAGTCCGTAATGTATTCCTTATATCCTTAATAGCGAGATAATGCCCTCGTCCTTGATTATAATCTCTTGAGAAAGCATAACCTGCCCATAGTATTACTAAATCAGGATATCTTTCAAGCATGTCAACTTTTACAGAACCACCGTGTTTACTCGCAAAAGATGTATCAAGTGTCTGCACATAAGTCTCATATTCCCTCGGATAGTTCTCTCCCCATACCTCATTCCTAGGTTCCCAGTCTTTGATAGGTTTTACGTTTTGAATAATCTGATTCGATTCAGTTCTTCTTTCAATAATAGAACTTCCTAATAGTCCGACAATAAAAACAACTAATATAGTGGCTCCATATAATACCCAACCAAGCCACGGTTTTTCTTTTATCTTTTCTGCAAGTTTCATATACTTATATTGTTAATTATTTTTAGATTTTTCTGATTCTTTGATTAGTGCCTTATTTAGCCATTCAGGAACTGCAGGAGTTAGTCCTGGTACTCGAGCATACGGAAATGAAGATAAACTGCTTACTGTCCCATGAGGTACTTCCTGATGACAACTCCAGCAAACATCTTTATCTTCAGAAACAATGTAAGCTTTGTTTCTTTGTGCCGAATGCATATACCCCAGCAATCCTTGATGACATCGTTCACAATTTTCCTGAACAACATCTCTTCCTGCATCTTTTATCTTGATCACTTGCGGCTCTAATCTGAAAGTAAACATCGTTGAATGTCTCAATCCGTCAGTTGCTTTAAATAGATATTTGCGAATTATGTTGTCCTGAGGTACATGACAGTCGTTGCATGTAGCAACTCTTGCATGAGAACTATGCTGCCATGATGCATATTGAGGGAACATAACGTGACAGTTTATGCATGTCTCGGGTTTATCAGACATATAAGATGTACCGTTTGCAATGTGAAATGTTAAAAATCCAAGCCCTGTAAGTAATCCAAGAGCAATGATAACAGGTACCTTCCAGTTATCAGGAGGTGAAAACTTGTTTATTGTGGTTTTTATATTATTCATATATATAAAAGACTAAATAGTCTGATACAAATATATAATAATTTTAATAAAAGTAAAAGCTACAATCTCGTGACTTAAATATATGTTCTCTAAATACATTTATAATAAAGTGAAGTATGCTTAAATTGATAAATGGAAACAAAAGAGGATATTGACTTTTCATTTGAGAAATATTTTCCCGATTACGTAATTGAAAAAGGTACATTTTATATAGTATCGACACCAATTGGTAATCTTGAGGATATTTCGCTCAGGGCAATTTATGTGCTAAAAAATGTTGACATGATTGCATGTGAGGATACACGTGTTACTTCTGTTTTACTTAAAAGGTATAATATTTCCAATAGGCTGATAAGCTATTATTCTCAGATCGAGAATAAGAAAACCGATCACCTGATTGATGAACTAAAGTCAGGAAAATCTGTTGCTCTTGTGAGTGATTCTGGTACACCTGCAATATCAGACCCGGGGAGCATAATTGTTTCTAAATGTGTTTCTGATAACATTAAAGTTGTTTCAATCCCTGGTGCAAATGCACTTATTCATGCTCTTGTGCTATCGGGCTTTGATAATAGAAAGTTTTATTTTCAGGGTTTTCTTCCTTTAAAAGGTAGAGAGAATGTTTTAAAGTCACTCTCAGATATTAAAATGACTATTATTATATATGAATCAAAGTACAGGGTTAAAAAGACACTGGCAGAACTCATTAAGTTCTTGCCGGGTAAAAATTTATCAATCTCAAGGGAAATGACAAAGTTACATGAATCCGTTTACAGAAATCGTCTTGATCTGATGATAAAAGATTTATCACGAATAAAGGAAAAAGGTGAGTTTGTAATTGTAATTGATAATTCATAATTGTAATATAAAA
>JBHELA010000441.1:0-3407 GCA_041859005.1 Ignavibacteria bacterium | reverse complement strand
TGAAGAAGTCCTTTTAATGGGGTGTACTCGAAATCTTTCATAAACCCAATCATCCCTTGTGAAATACCTTCCTTTTTATCCCTGCTCTGAAAATACTTTTCGAAATCGAATTTATGTAATGATATTAAACTTATTCCGTTTTCTTTTGCAAGAAACAAGATTTCTTTCATTCTTGGTTCTGGTTTCATATTCTTCATGAATATGATTTTTGTCAAATCTTTTGGATTTGATTTAAGAGTCTCGAGTATGGGATTTTTTCCAATTATAATCATCTTGTTCTCATTTAATATTGATACCAGAATGTGACTCTGAATACTAAGTCATTCGGTTTTGAAATAAGCATTAAAATATTTTTCAAAGAATTTCCTTTACTTTAACAATCCCCTTCGGATTGTTCGAAAGGGGATTAAAAACTATATTATAATATAATTATTAATACCACGCAATTTTATTGCCTTTTTCTGTGGCAATTTTGTCCCATTGAGGAATTGTTTCATTTAAAAATACAGATTTTGCTTTATTCAAACTATCCATATTCAAACCGATGTATGTTTGTGCTTTTAGCTTTGTTGAAATATCGGGTATTGCAATTGGAAGACCTACATTTAGCTTTGTAAGCAGAATAGCAAGTTGTGTTCTTGCTTCCTGCCCTTTGTGTATTGCGTTACCAAGTACTCTCGCTGATTCAAGCGGGGCATGAAATGCAGCGCCATGCGAAGCAGCTACATAATCCCATCTCCATTGTGCTTGCCTGATAAGTTGAAGAATCGGTTTCATTTGTTCTTCAGTCGCTCCGGCATCCCATGCTGTCTTAGCTTCTATATGTGCTTTGGCAATAACATTAGTTGCAGTTTCACTGAGTTCTAATATTTTATCCTGTCTTTCATAAACATTATTTCTGAGTGTTGTTTCGCTTTCCCTGTGGCATACCTGACAAGAGTTTGCAATGTTGTTTAACGGACTCTGTATATGATGGTCAGTGAATTTCACACCGCCTTCACTCTTGTATGGCATGTGGCAGTCAGCACATGAAAGCCCGCGCTGTGAATGAATGCCCATTTTGAATACCTCAAAATCTGGATGCTGTGCTTTCAACATCGGTGCTCTGCTTATTTTGTGAACCCAGTCAACGTGATCAATATTATCATAATACTTTTCCATATCTTCTACAGTAAAACCGTCATCCCATGGGAATGTAAGATACTTTTCTTCCTTACCTTTAAAATAGTATTCTACATGGCATTGTGCACAAACCAGAGAACGCATCTCCTGATGAGTAGCATTGTTTATATCTTTGCCTTGTCTCTTAAATGCCTCAACAAGTGCTGGTCTGGATATCTTAAGGTTCATTGTTTTATTATCATGACAATCTTGACAGCCAATTGCATTAACAACTTCAGAGCCAAGATCTTTCCACGGTTTCTTGTAGTATTCTGCTATACCTAATTGATCCATTAATCGGGGCACATCCGTACTCTTGCACGTCCAGCAGGTTGCCGGCTGAGGAACATCAGTCCGTAATGTATTTCTGATATCCTTAACAGCAAGATAATGTCCTCGACCTTGATTGTAATCTCTTGAAAAAGCATATCCCGCCCAAAGTATTACCAAATCGGGATATCTTTCAAGCATATCAACTTTTGCAGAACCTCCGTGTTTACTCGCAAAAGATGTATCAAGTGTCTGTACATAAGTCTCAAATTCTCGTGGATAATTTTCGCCCCATATTTCATTCCTTGGTTCCCAGTCTTTTATGGGTTTTACATTCTGAATTATCTGGTTCGATTCACTTCTTCTTTCTATAATCGAACTTCCCAGAAGTCCGACAAGAAACACAACTAAAATAGTGGCTCCGTATAATACCCATCCGAGCCACGGTTTCTCTTTTATTTTCTCTGCAAGTTTCATATTCGTATAATAATGTTTATTATTTAGATTTTTCTGATTCCTTGATAAGTGCTTTATTTATCCATTCAGGAACAACCGGTGTTAAACCGGGAACCCTCGCATACGGAAATGAGGATAAACTGCTAACTGTTCCATGAGGTACTTCCTGATGACAGCTCCAGCAGACATCTTTATCTTCAGCAACTATGTATGTCTTATTTCTTTGTGCCGAGTGCATATACCCAAGCAATCCCTGATGACATCGTTCGCAATTTTCCTGAACAACATCTCTGCCTGCATCTTTTATCTTAATTACTTGAGGCTCCAGCCTAAACGTAAACATCGTTGAATGTCTTAAGCCGTCAGTAGCTTTGAACATGTATTTACGTATGAAGTTATCCTGCGGGACGTGGCAGTCGTTGCAGGTCGCAACCCTCGCATGCGAGCTATGCTGCCATGATGCGTATTGAGGGAACATAACATGGCAGTTAATGCAAGTTTCAGGTTTATCGGACATGTATGATGTACCGTTCGCAATGTGGAATGTCAAAAAACCAAGCCCTGTTAACAATCCCAGAGCAATGATAACCGGTACCTTCCAGTTTTCAGGAGGTGAAATCTTATTTATTGTGGTCTTTAATTTGGTCATAATTATAAAAGACTAAATAGTCTGATACAAATATATACTTATTTTTCAGAAAATAAAATCTATATTCTTTTAACAAATATTTATGTTCTCTATTTACATTTATAATAAAGTGAAGTATGCTTAAATTATACTATGGAAACTTACGAAGAGACTGACTATTCTTTTGAGAAATATTTCCCTGATTATAAGATTGATAAGGGTGTTCTGTATATAGTATCTACACCAATAGGTAATCTGGATGATATTTCTATGAGAGCGGTTTTTGTGCTTAAGAATGTTGATATGATTGCTTGCGAGGATACACGTGTTACATCTGTTTTGCTCAAAAGGTATAATATCTCAAACAGACTTATTAGTTATTATTCACAGGTTGAAAACAAGAAAACAGAGTACTTGATGGATGAACTAAAATCTGGTAAATCTGTTGCACTCATCAGTGATTCAGGAACTCCTGCAATATCGGACCCGGGAAGTATTATTATTTCTAAATGCATATCGAATGATATTATTGTCATTTCAGTTCCTGGTGCAAACGCACTCATTCACGCTCTCGTACTTTCGGGTTTTGATAATAGTAAGTTTTATTTTCAGGGTTTCCTTCCTCAAAAAGGAAAAGAGAATGTTTTGAAGTTCCTGGCTGGTGTAAAAATGCCCGTAATTATTTATGAATCAAAGTACAGGGTTAAAAAGACACTGGCAGAACTCATTAAGTTCTTTCCGGGTAAAAATGTATCAATCTCAAGGGAAATGACAAAGTTACATGAATCCGTTTACAGAAATCGTCTTGATCTGATGATAAAAGATTTATCACGAATAAAGGAAAAAGGTGAGTTTGTAATTGTAATTGATAATTCATAATTGTAATATAAAA
>JBHELA010000428.1:0-2936 GCA_041859005.1 Ignavibacteria bacterium | reverse complement strand
AAGGAATCAACAATTGGAATGGGAATTCCGCATGTTAACGGAGAAGAATTCAAAAACCAACTTTTTGTTATTCCCTCTCTTGAAGAACAAATTGCGATTGCCAAATATTTGGATGAAAAGACAGAGCAGATTGATAAACTTGTTGAGAACAAACAAAAGCTAATTGAATTGCTTAAGGAAGAGAGGGCAGCGATTATAAATGAAGCGGTAAGCGGTGAAGGAAAAAACTGGAAAAGAAAGAAGTTAAAATATATTGCAACGATTAAATATGGATTAGGACAACCACCAAAACAAGATGATAACGGTCTACCACTTATTCGAGCAACAAATGTTGAAAGAGGAAAAATAACAGATAAGGATTTAATTTATGTAGATCCTAATGATGTTCCGTATGATAGAGACCCGGTATTGAAAGAAAATGATATTGTTGTTGTAAGAAGTGGTGCATACACTGCAGATTCAGCAATTATTCCAAAGAAATATGAAGGAGCTATAACTGGTTATGATATGGTTGTACGTATAAATAGAGCTAATCCGTTTTACATTGCCTTTTCCTTATTAAGCAAAGATATATTAATTGATCAGCTATATATGCAAAGATTGAGGGCGGCTCAACCACACTTAAACAAAGAAGAATTAGGAGAAACGCTGTTTATTTTACCTTCTCTTGAAGAACAATCTAAAATCGTTGAGAACATCCAGAAGGAAACCCAAAGCATTGATAATACTATATTAAAAATAGAGAAAGAAATCGAATTAATGCAGGAATATAAAACGGCACTAATAAGTGAAGTTGTAACGGGAAAAATAAAAGTGATATGACAAATAACTTTATACACACAGAAGCTACATTTGAATCTGCCATAATTGAGCATTTATGTTCAAACGGATGGGGGGAGGGTTCAGACGAAAATTTCAGCAGGGATACGGCACTTGACAAAGGTGCGGTAGTAGATTTTGTAAAGTCAACACAGATAAGCGGCTGGAAGAAACTTGAGGAGTATTACAAGGAGGATACGGGAAACAAGTTTATACAGCGGCTAATAAAAGAACTTGAACTAAGAGGGATGCTTGAAGTACTACGGCACGGTATTACAGACAGCGGAGTGAGATTCAATCTTGCATACTTCAAGCCCGATAGTGGATTGAATCCGGAGACGACAGAACTTTACAACAAGAATACGTTATATATTACGAGGCAAGTACATTTTTCGACAAAGAACAATAAGAGCATTGATCTATTACTTTCTCTGAACGGACTGCCTGTAGCGACCATTGAATTAAAGAATCATTTTACGGGGCAGGCGGTAAGGGATGCGATGGAGCAGTACATAACGAGCAGGGACCCGAAAGAGCCGCTATTTCAGTTTAAGAAAAGGGCACTGGTACATTTTACGCTTGACCCTGACGATGTCTATTTTACAACAAAGCTTGAGAGCACTGCAACGATATTTTTTCCGTTTAACAAAGGATATAAAGGCGGTGCGGGAAATCCACCTTCTAAAGATTACACGACATACAGAACTGCTTACTTCTGGGAAGAAATACTTTCGAAAGACAGTCTGCTTGAAATTATAGGACGTTTTATGCATTTAAAGCAGGAAGAATAGACAGTTGACGGAAAGAAGTTTTACAAAGAAAGCTTGTTATTTCCGCGGTACCATCAGCTTGATTCGGTCAGAAAAATTACGGCGCATGCGAAAGAAAAGGGACCGGGGAAAAACTACCTTGTTCAGCATTCAGCAGGAAGCGGAAAGAGCAACTCAATTGCATGGCTTGCGTACAGACTATCTTCTCTTTTCAACAAAGAGGAAAAGAAAGTGTTTGATTCGGTGATAGTAGTAACGGACAGGAACGTTCTTGACCAGCAGCTACAGAGCACGATTTATCAGTTTGAGCACAGGACGGGTGTGGTGAAGAAAGTGGATGAGGATGCAAAACAGCTTGCGGAATCTATTGCATCGGGGATTAACATAATAATAACAACGCTGCAAAAATTTCCTTATGCTTTAAAACATTTATCGGAAATACCTGAAAGGAACTACGCTGTAATAATTGATGAAGCTCACAGCTCACAGGGCGGAGAAGCAAGCAGGAAAATGACGGAGGCGCTTGTCGGGAATAATACAACACTTGAAGAGGCGGAAAAGGTTGAAGCTGATATTGAAAAATCTACACAGGACGAGGAGGATTTCATACAGGAAGTTATACGTAAGAGAGGACCGCAGAAGAACATCAGCCTATTCGCATTTACAGCAACTCCAAAACCAAAGACGCTTGAAGTATTCGGGACGAAGAATTCAGAGGGCAAGCCCGTGCCGTTTCATCTTTACACGATGAGACAGGCGATTGAGGAAGGATTTATACTGGATGTGCTGAAAAATTACACGACCTATGAAACATATTTCAGATTCTGCAAAGTTATAACAGATGACCCTGAGCTGAACAAGATGAAAGCAGTTAAGGCAATAGGCAGGTTTGCCTCGCTTCATCCGACAAACATTTCACAGAAAACAGAAGTAATGATAGAGCATTTCAGGCAGGTGACAATGAAGAAGATAGGAGGGAAGGCAAAGGCAATGTTAGTAACTTCGTCGCGCAAGCATGCACTCAGATACTATCTTGAATTCAAGGAATACATTAAAGAGAAAAAATACGAAAGCATACGACCACTTGTAGCGTTTTCTGGATTAGTTTTTGATGATGCTTATCCTGACGGGGTTTCGGAATCGCAGTTAAACGGGTTTAAGGAAAGAGAACTACCAGAGAAATTCGGGACACAGGAATATCAGATTTTGCTCGTTGCGGATAAATATCAATACGGTTTTGACCAGCCGCTGCTCCATACGATGTACGTGGACAAGAAGCTTTCGGGAGTGAAGGCAGTACAGACGCTTTCACGACTGAACAGAACGTGCCAGGGGAAAGAAGATACA
>JBHELA010000121.1:0-6531 GCA_041859005.1 Ignavibacteria bacterium | reverse complement strand
CTCAGAAAAAGGAATAACCTTTTGCAAGTTGACTGCCTCGAAACTACAGGTACAAGATACTCAAATGATTTGCTTCCTTTTGCGATATTCCTAATTTCTGTCGTAAATCCATTTAGTGCTTTTATAACATTCTCATCGTTTTGGTCATAATACTTCAAAAATAAGCCCTTTAAACTGCTGTATTTCTTTAAAATAACTGATATGGCATATATCAGGTCAAAGAAATCCTGATTGGTATTGAACCTATAACGGAAATCATGGTTAATTTCTTTTCTGCTCCTTTTATAGTATAAAATGAATTTATATATATCAGGAGAGGTGAAATCAAGTACTTTTTCTATAAACTTATTGATTTGAGTAATATTGCCGTAGCAATAGCATGATATGATGAATGCAAGAATTTCTTTACAGGATTTGGTCTTAACTTTATTCAGATTCCAGATGGGATCTTTCGAGCTTGAGTGATTATTATATTTTACATAATATGAATTCAGTAACTGCTTTGTTATATTAATAGTTATAGCCATTCACTTAAAGTATATTTCATATAATAGAACTTGCAAGAAATCATAATTAATATCCACCCATTTTATACGTTTATCTGCATTAAACCATGTCATTTGTCTCTTTGCATACCGGCGCGTATTCTTCTTAATATTCTCGATCATAGTCTCTTTATCGGTTTCACCTTCAAAATACTGGAATACTTCTTTAATACCGACTGTATTAAGTGAATTATGAGTTTTGTAAGAAAATCCTTGTTTCCTGAGAGCCTCAACCTCATCCAGAAGACCTTCTTTTATTAAATTATCAACTCTTTGGTTAATTCTTTCATAAAGTAAGGTTCTTTTTACAAGTAATCCTACCTGAACTGCTTCAAAGTCAGGCTTAACGTTATGCATCTGGAGGTCAGACATTCTTTTTCCCGTGGAATAATATACTTCAAGTGCACGGATAACACGCCTGAACTTCCCTGCGTCCATTTTAGATGCTGTTACAGGGTCAATCTTCATTAATTCATTGTAAAGTGCTTCACTGCCCTCTGACTTGTGGCGTTCATTAAGCTTGGTCCTAATTTCGGAGATATCAATATCCTCTTCATAGAATCCGTCTATGAGTGCCTTTATATACAATCCGCTGCCGCCGACAACAAGAACATTCTTATTCCTTTTGAATATACCGGAGATAATCTGTTTTGCATTCTTTGCGAACAAGCCTGCATTAAATTCCGTTTCCAATTCGAGTTCATTCACAAAGTAATGTTTAACTCTCGAGAGTTCCGCATCGGACGGTGCACATGTGGCAAGTTGGATATGTTTATAAATCTGGCGTGAATCGGCAGAAATAATCTCAGCATTCATTTTTATTGCAAGGTCAATGCTGACATCGGTTTTCCCCGATGCAGTAGGTCCGAGCAGGACATAAACTTTACCTTTGTTATTAGAAATAGTCTTAATAATAATGTATTTTTGTTTATAAAATAATAAATTCTATCGTATTAAATAATCACATAACAAAATGAAAAAACTATTATTACTTGTTTTTGTATTATCAGTATTTACTAAAGCGTATGCAATTGAGCGTACCGATACTACATTCACAAACGACCTTAACAATGACGGAACAACCGAAACTGTAAAAATTCAGGTTAATGAGAATGACGGACTGTTTACGTTAAGCGTCAATGGTTCTAAGTTTGTTTACATGCCTGAACAGACTTCAGATATGATGGCATCAGTTGTGAGAATAAACAGCGGCAAGTACCTGATGATTACTAATATGGCTTACTATGGGTTTGAAGCAGTTCTTTTTACGTACGGAAAGAAGATAGACAGCGTGGGTTCGTTCTGGTCGCTCGATATTCCCGTAGTTGATGAACGAGGAATAATAAAAGCAAGCAACTGGCTGGGATTCTGGAGTGCGGATTTAGAGTACCACATGATAGAGAATAAACTTGTAACTGTTTATAAAACCGAGTACACAATACCTGAAAGCGTAAGAGAACATAAAATTGTCACAACGGAAAGTTTATTCCTCCGTGCGGATAAGAACGAGAACTCAAAGGCGAGTATTGAAGTAAAACCCAACACTGAGGTGTTTATTATAAAGGCTGATATACGTGTCAAATGCAAATCATCCGACGAATGGGAAGAGGCTTGCAGCTGGTATTACTTTAAGAGCAGAGACGGAAAAGAGGGCTGGATAATGCTGAAAGATTTTCAGGATAAGGTTGAAGGTGTGCCCTGGGCGGGGTAGAAACTAAAGAAGAGATTTTACCGCAGAGAGTGCAGAGAACGCAGAGAAAAGTAATAGAACGCTGATTATCGCGGATTAAACTGATACACACGGATTAAAAGAGTACTCAGAGTTGCACAGAGATAATAACGGAGCTCGCAGAGAAGAGAATTTATTTATTGCTAAGAGCGGGAGATCTTTAACCGCAGAGGTCGTCCGCCAAAAGAGAAGGCGGATCTGCGACTCGAACGCAGAGATAAAAAAGAGCTACAAACAAAGAAAAGATTTTACCACAGAGTTGCACAGAGATAATAGCGGAGCTCACAGAGAAGAGAATTTGTTTATTGATAAGATCGGGAGAACTTTAACCGTCCGCCGCGGCGAATCTTCGACTCGCAGAGAACGCAGCGATAAAAAAGAGCTACAAACAAAGAAGAGATTTTACCACTGAGAACACCGAGAAAATCACGGAGGGCACAGAGAAAAGACTAATTTAATGTTAAAAGCAAAAGAGTTTAAACGCAGAGTTCGTCCGCCGCGGCGGACAACGAGAGCAAAAGAATTTTTATTTATTATAATTGTAAATATTTAGAGTTTTTATTTTTTAAAAAGTTTGTTTTTATTACAACATTTTTACGGATTGTAGCACAGAGAAGAGAATTTATTTATTGGTAAGAACAAGAGATTTTTAACCGTCCGCCGCGGCGAATCTTCGACTCGCAGAGAGCACAGAGATAATAACAGAGCTCACAGAGAAGAGAGTTTATTTATTGCTAAGAGCAAGAGTTTTTAACCGCAGAGGTCGCAGAGAACGCAGAGATAAAAAAGAGCTACAAACAAAGAAGAGATTTTACCATTCGCCGCGGCGAATCTTCGACTCGCAGAGAGCACAGAGATAATAACGGAACTCACAGAGAAGAGAGTTTATTTATTGCTAAGAGCGGGAGTTTTTAACCGTCCGCCAAAAGAGAAGGCGGATCTGCGACTCGAACGCAGAGAAAAATTATGGCAAGATCAAACGTGCCATAGGCACGAAATATTTGTAGAACAAAAATGGCACGTTAAACCGTGCCGTAGGTACGGAACAATATAAATTATACAAAAACCGTATTGTCCCTAAAGGGACAAATCGCTTTTTCGTATTTTTCTCTATAAATATTCCGTCCCTAACGGGACTTAGAACATTAGAACCTTTTTGCTACTGATATTCCGTCCCTAACGGGACTTAGAACATTAGAACCTTTTTGCTACTGATATTCCGTCCCTAACGGGACTTAGAACATTAGAACCTTTTTGCTACTGATATTCCGTCCCTGCCTGCTGCAGGCAGACCTAACGGGACTAATTACATTTTCGTATTTTTCTCTAACTCCCTTTGCACTCTTTTCTCTTCGCAAAACAGAAGATTTTCAGGACAAGGTTGAGGGTGTGCCCTGGGCGAGATAAGCGGCAATAGAAAGAATATCAACTATTATTTTGTCATTTTATTTTAATCAGTTATGGTATAGTTTGTATTAAATACAAACATTATCTATATGAGAAAATTGTTTTATCTTTTTTCCATAAGTATTTTTCTACTCACTTTTGCGTCCGCATCCGGACAATCTACATGGATAGTTCAGAATCCAACGCTACCAAACGGACCCATTAAATCAATTAAATTCGTTAACCAATCTACCGGATTTGCGGTAATGGAGAAAAATGTTTTACTTCGCACAACTAATCAGGGACTAAACTGGACTTCAAAACAATTACCGACTCAGTTCTACGGATTGTATAATTATGATGATAACTTAATCGTTATAACAGGTGACATTAATCACTCTTGTACATCTTTTTATAAAACCACAAATTCAGGAAATACATGGTCGTTAAAAGGCACACCGTATCAAATATTGAGGATTACATTTTACAGCAGCCAAATATGGTATGCTTCGACAGGTCAGAATTCTTACATAAAAACGACGGACGGGGGCGATACCTGGAGCATTGCAAGTTTAGGACTTGGAATAGGATCGCGTAGAGTTAATTTTATAAACTTAAACACAGGGTATGTATGTGGAAGTAGTATAATCGGAAAAACTTCAAACGGAGGAGTAAACTGGGACACAATTTTTTTCAACAATACTTACAACATTATATATTATATAAACGATATAACGGTTCTTAATGACAGCACAATTTGTGCTGTCGGGTATAAAAACGCTTCTTTTTACCCTTACGCAACTTACAACTGTGGTTTCGTACTTTATTCAAGTAATTCCGGATACTCTTTTGATAGTACATTTTTCGCAACAAATACGGAATTAACGAACATTGATAAGGTTTCTAACTCAACTTATATTTCTTACAGTAATAAACTGGTTGTGCGTTCGAACTACACCTGCAGAAACTGGTACCACTGGACTGTTCCGGGAAATGCTGCAAATTCGATAACTCATGCTTCCGGCGGGATATTTTTTGCAGGGTGTGATCAAGGGAAAATGCTCAAAACAACGAACGATGGCGGATCGTGGACTCAACTGAACAAAGCAGTTTCATTTTCAAATTTTACATCTATAGCTTTCAGGAACGAAAATACAGGTATTGCAACAAGCGCCGGAGACTTGCCGTCTTTTGATGCCGGCATTGTCATAAAAACAACAAACGGAGGAGTAAAATGGGATACATCTTTGATTATTGCTAATAAAGATTTTCTGAAAGTGCAATGTATCAATGAAACATTTTTTATAAATACAATAAATGCTATGTACACTTCCATGAATGATGGAATAAGCTGGACTAATTTTTTCAACACATGGTATCCCTACGATATAATTACTTTTGACATGGTATCTTCTTCAAAAGGATTTATAGGGCTGAAAGGTCACGGGGATTCAACGGTTGTATATAAGTATGATGGAGCATTGACCCCTTTACTAAGAAAGAAAAGCGGGTTAGTTACATGTATTAAATTTAAAGACGCAAATACGGGTATATGCGCAACTGCAAGCGGGGTTGTTTACAGAACTTTAAATTCAGGTGTTACATGGGATTCGTCAAACATTGGTTTTGCTCAGGGAATAATGAATATACAATACATAAACAATAACTTCATTTATGCAAATACAAGATATGGTCTGTTCTTTTCAAATGACTACGGTTTAAACTGGCTGCTTACAGGAACGGGAATAATATGTGATAAATTATTCTTCACGGATGAATTCAACGGATACAGTATATTAGATAACAAAATAAGCAAAACAATAGATGGAGGTATAACCTGGCAATTGCTGGATTACGTTTATCCGAGCAATTTCAGAAATATCTGGTTTTTAAATCAATACACGGGATGGGTTGTAGGAAATTACGGTACAATAATTAAAACTATAAGCGGAGGCATGGTTGGAACAAATCAAAATACAACTATCCTGCCTGATGATTATATACTATTATCAAATTTTCCGAATCCTTTTAATTCATCCACGCTTATAAAATTCAGGATACCTGAGAAATACAATAATTCAGACGTTGAATTATCTATATTCAACACACTTGGGAAAGAGGTTTATGTTCTAAATAATTACAGGAAAATGAGCGGTACACAAGAGGTAAGATGGACTGCTGATAACCTGACAAGCGGAATATATTTTATAAGATTACGGATATCGGGTAACGGAAATGAAAATTTAATTGTCACAAGGAAAGCGATGCTATTGAAATAATTAGTTTCTTAAATATACAAAAAGTCTCTTATCAGTTTTGATGAGTAACTTTCAGCATAGAGCACACAGAGAAGAATCACAGAGCAAACAGAGATAATGCATTTTACCGCAGAGATAGCAGAGATAAAGAAGAGATTTGCACACTGATTAACACCGGAAGAATAAGATTTACACTGATAATGAAAAGAATAATTTAACCGCAGAGTACCCAGAGGACACAGAGAAGAGAGTTTATTTATTGATAAGAGCGTGAGATCTTTAACCCTCAAGGTTCCTGGGCGGGATAAGCGGCAATTGAGTTCTTGGTGTAGCAAGAGCTACAAACAAAGAAGAACTTTCACCACTAAGTGTCTGCCACGGCGGATGCAAAGAACGCACACTCAGATCACTAAGAAAAATATTTGTTTAATGATAAGAGCGGGAGATATTTAACCGCAGAGGACACAGAGGACACGACGTAGCCTTCGGCTACAAACAAATAAGAGCACTGAAACAGATTTTACCGCAGAGTGCGCAGAGAACGCAGAGAAAAACTAATAGATTATAGTTGAACATAAGATTTTTAACGCAAAGCCCGCAAAGAAAGCAAAGG
>JBHELA010000082.1:0-8207 GCA_041859005.1 Ignavibacteria bacterium | reverse complement strand
AGCAGAAATATATGCACCTATGAAAGAAAAACTATGGATGCTTGTTGGTCTTGTTTGTGCATTTTTGTTCAGCTTTGGAACAGGAATAGGTTTGCTGTGGAGAAGACAAAAAGTTAAGTTTTATAAAGAGAAAGCGGTTGCCGCAGAAACATTAATAATTGCTAATAAAGAACTGGCTTTTCAGAATACAGAAAAAGAAAAACAAGTCGCAGCAAATAAAGAACTTGAAGCATTCAGTTATTCGGTTTCTCATGATTTGCGCGGTCCTTTAAGACATATAGGAGGTTTTGTTGATTTACTGATTAAAAACAATTCATCACAACTTGACGAATCGGGATTGAGGTATCTGAACATTATTTCGAATTCATCACACGAAATGGGGAATCTCATAGATGCATTATTGACATTTTCAAGATTAAGCAGAGCTGAACTGCAAAAAACAAAAATTAATTCAAGGAACCTCGTAAACCGTGTGATTAAAACATTCAGCGATGAATTAGCAGATAGAAAAGTGGAAATACGAATATCAGAACTTCCTGATGCAATGGGTGACGAAGAACTGATCTATCAGGTTTGGGTAAATCTTATATCAAACGCTTTAAAGTATTCCCGCAACAAAGAAATGACAGTAATTGATATTGGCGGCAAGACAGAAAACGGCAAAACAACATTTTATATAAAAGATAACGGAGTAGGATTTGATATGAAGTATGCTGATAAACTTTTCGGTGTTTTCCAGCGTCTGCATAAAACCAGAGATTTTGAGGGTGTAGGAATCGGTCTTGCCAATGTGAACAGAATTGTAGCAAGGCATGGCGGTGAATGCTGGGCAGAAAGCGAAGTAGGTAAAGGAGCCACATTTTTCTTTAGTAAACCAAATAATTAACAACAATAAATAAATCAAACTATGAATGCAGAAGTAAAAAGGATTTTAATTGTGGACGACAGTCCTAATGATGTTGAGCTAACCAAAGCAGCCTTAGCCGAAAAAAACCTTGCTAACGAAGTTATCGTTGCAGAAGACGGCGAAGAAGCACTGGATTATTTATACAAACGCGGAAAATTTTCTGATTGCGAAAAAGGTAACCCGGCAATTATTTTATTGGATATAAAAATGCCAAGAATGAATGGGATTGAAGTTCTCAAACATATCCGATCCAATGACAAATTTAAGTTTATCCCTGTAATAATGTTGACTTCATCAAACCAGGAAAGAGATTTAATCGAAAGTTATAAATTAGGGGCTAATTCTTATGTTGTCAAGCCGGTTGATATTGTGCAGTTCATAAATGCAATAAAAGATTTAGGGCAATTCTGGGCTGTAATAAACCAACCACCACCAGTAAATATTTAGTTATGTTAAATAAATTAAACAATTAATATTTTATAAATGAATGATAAAATTAATATACTGCACCTTGAAGATTCTTTAAATGATTCAGAGCTAATAGATTCAATTATTGAAAGCGGAGGAATCAAGCATAAGTATTATTTAGCTGAAAACGAGAAAGAATATATTGATATTCTTAAGGCAGTTAATATTGACATTATATTATCTGATTACAGCCTTCCTGAATTTGCAGGTAACGAGGCATTAAAGATAGCCAGAGAAAAATACCCTTACATACCGTTTATATTCGTTTCAGGAACAATCGAAGAAGATAAAGCCATTAATGCAATGCGAAACGGGGCGACGGATTATGTCTTCAAAAACAAACTGGAGCGTTTGGTTCCGACAATTAACAGAGCAATACACGAATACGAACTTGAGAGTATGCGCAAGAAATCTGACATGAAACTTAAAGTAAAAAATGATCAGATTGAAGCTCAAAATGAAGCAGAAAAAAAACGCACAATGGAGTTAATCATTGCCAACAAAGAACTTCTTTTTCAAAACGAAGAGAAAGAAAAACGGGCTGCTGAGTTAATAATTGCAAACAAAGAACTTGCCTTCCAGAATAATGAGAAAGAAAAAAGAGCTGCTGAGTTAATAGTAGCCAACAAAGAACTTGCTTTCCAGAATGAAGAAAAAGAAAAAAGAGCCAATGAGTTAATTGTTGCAAACAAGGAACTGGCATTTCAGAATGAAGAAAAGGAAAAAAGAGCTAATGAATTAATTATTGCTAACAAGGAACTGGCTTTTCAGTATGAGGAAAAGGAAAAAAGAGCTAATGAATTAAGTGTTGCAAATAAAGAACTTGCCTTTCAGAATATAGAGAAAGAAAATAGAGCTGAAGAGAAGGAAAAACGTGCGGAAGAGTTAATCGTAGCCAACAAAGAACTTGCTTTCCAGAATGAAGAGAAAGAAAAAAGGGCTGCTGAATTAATCGTTGCTAATAAAGAACTTGCTTTCCAAAATAATGAAAAAGAAAAAAGAGCTGATGAGTTAATAATTGCCAATAAGGAGCTTGCTTTCCAGAATGACGAGAAAGGAAAAAGGGCTGATGAGTTAATAATTGCCAATAAAGAACTTGCCTTCCAAAACAAAGAAAAAGGAAAACGGGCAGATGAATTGAACATTGCCAATAAAGAACTGGTATTTCAGAATGAGGAGAAAGAAAAACGTGCGGCAGAGTTAGCTATTGCAGACAAAGAACTTATCTTTCAAAATAAAGAGAAAGAAAAACGGGCAGATGAATTAGCTATTGCAAGCAGAGAACTTGTATTCCAAAACGTAGAGAAAGAAAAAAGAGCAGCTGAGTTAGTAATTGCAGACAAAGAACTCGATTTTCAAAACGAGGAGAAAGGAAAAAGAGCAGATGAATTAGTAATTGCTAATAAAGAACTCGACTTTCAAAACGAAGAAAAAGGGAAAAGGGCTGATGAATTAATCACTTCTGAAACAAGGTATCAGAGGTTGTTTGAGGCTGCAAGAGACGGGATTCTGATTCTCGATGCAGAGACAGGAATGATAGTTGATGTTAACCCGTTTTTAATTGAAATGCTTGGATATTCACATCAGGCATTTCTATGGAAATCAATCTGGGATATCGGTTCATTCAAAGATATAATTGCCAATAAAGATAATTTTCTGGAATTACAAAAGAATGAATACATTAAATATGACGGTTTACCCCTTGTAACCGCAGACGGGCAGAAGATAAGCGTAGAGTTTGTGAGCTATTTGTATTTTGTTAACAACAAAAAGATAATTCAATGCAACATACGGGATATCACAGAACGCAAGCAAGCAGAAGAAGAAATACGAATTTTAAACAGTGAACTTGAACAACGAGTGATTGAGCGAACATCACAATTAGAAAATGCGAATAAAGAGCTTGAATCGTTCAGTTATTCCGTCTCACACGATTTACGAGCTCCGTTAAGAAGTATTGACGGATTCAGTCACGCTTTATATGAGGATTATTATAAGAATCTTGATGATACTGCAAAAGATTATATAAAAAGAATAAGGGCATCAACTAAAAAAATGGACACTTTAATTGATAGTTTATTAAAACTATCAAGGGTGTCGCGATTTGAAATGGTTAAAGAAAAAGTAAACTTATCTAAAACAACAAAAGAAATATGTAATATTTTAAGCGACAACGATAAAGCACGAAAAGCAGAGTTTATCATTCAGAATAATGTAACAGCAGAAGGGGATTCTAACTTGCTTAAAATTGTACTGGAAAATCTGTTAAATAATGCATGGAAATTCACATCTAAGAAAGAAAAGACTATAATTGAATTTGGTATTACCGAAAACGAATCAGGATCAACATATTTTATAAAAGACAATGGAGCCGGGTTTGACATGAAATATTCAAATAAGCTATTCGGCGCATTCCAGAGACTGCATCACGAGAAGGATTATCCCGGAACAGGTATCGGGCTTGCAACTGTACAAAGAATAATCAGAAGACACAATGGTGTAATACATGCGGAAAGCAAAATAAATGAAGGAACAACATTTTATTTCACGTTATCAAAATAAATAATAAATCATGGATGAAAAGACTATTCTACTCGTAGAGGACAATCAGGACGATATTGCATTAACATTAAGAGCATTCGGGAAAATCAGCATTAAAAATAAAATAATAACGGTAGAAGACGGTGAAGAAGCCCTTGAATATATTTTCTGCGAGGGTAAGTATGCCGGAAGGGACCCTCTTGACCTGCCTGCTTTGATTTTACTGGACTTGAAACTCCCAAAAGTTAATGGCTTTGAAGTTTTAAAAGCAATCAGAGAAAACGAGCTCACAAAATTTTTACCCGTAGTTATTCTTACTTCCTCAAAAGAAGAGCAGGATGTTGTACACGGATACTCACTGGGTGTGAACAGCTATTTGCGGAAACCTATAGATTTTGAAAATTTCTTCGAGGCTGTTAATACTCTTGGAATGTACTGGCTGCTTTTAAACGAAACTCCAAATATGTCAAATAAATTATGAAAACCCAAAAAATTAAAACACTCATAATTGAAGATTCAGATGACGACTTGCAATTAATGCTACGCGAACTTAATAAGGGTCAGTATGAAATCGAATATAAACTGGTAGAGGATGCCAAAGGACTCGAAAGTGCATTAGAAGAGGAATGGGACGTAATAATATCAGATTATTCTCTGCCAACTTTTACGGGGTTTGAAGCAATGATTATGTGTAAGGAGAAAGTGTCAGATATACCCTTTATAATGGTATCTGGCACTATCGGAGAAGATATTGCCGTTAAAATGATGAGAACACATGCAAAAGATTATATAATAAAGAAAAATTTAACCCGATTATTACCTGCAATTGAAAGAGAAATTGCTGAGGCTAAGATAAGAAAAGAGAAATTACTGGCTGAAGAAAATATTAAGAATTCACAAAAACTGCTTCAGAGAATCATTGACCTGCTCCCTATAAGAATATTCTGGAAGGATAAAGATTTGAATTATCTTGGGTGCAATAGTATTTTTGCAAAAGATGCCGGAGAAATCAGTTCGGAAGATATTATTGACAGAAATGATTTTGATATGACATGGAAAGAACAAGCTGATATTTACAGAAAGGATGATAAAATTGTACTGCTTTCAGGAAAATCAAGATTTAATTATGAAGAACCACAAACCACCCCAACCGGTGATACAATATGGTTAAAAACAAATAAAGTACCCCTGACAGATTTGCATGGAAATACTATTGGAATTTTAGGTTCTTATGAAGATATAACCGATCAAAAGAAAATGATTGCGGAATTAATAACGGCAAAAGAAAAGGCAGAGGAAATGAACAGGCTAAAATCAAGTTTCCTTGCAAATATGAGCCACGAATTAAGAACACCAATGGTTGGAATACTAGGATTTTCAGAGATGATAAACGATATTGATAATATTATAGAAATTAAGGAAATGGCAGAAATAATACACAGAGGAGCACTTAGATTATTCAACACTTTAAATCAAATACTGGATTTATCAATACTTGAAGCAAATAAAACAAAAACTGATTATAAATCAACAGACATTATCAGTATTATTAAAGAGTCCATAAATTTATTTCTGCCTGAATCATCAAAGAAGGACTTGAGTATCAGATATCATTCGCAAGCAGATTCAATAATAGCATATACTGATCAGAATATTATTTATAGTTGTCTGAATAATTTAATTCAAAATGCTATAATTTATTCAGAGAAAGGAAATATTGATGTTAAAGTCGAAGAACAATTAATCGAGGATAAAGCTTTTGTAGTGATAAATGTAATTGATACCGGAATAGGAATTTCAAAAGATAATCTTGAAACAATATTTGATGAATTCCGACAGGCAAGCGAAGGCTGGGGAAGAAGTTACGAAGGAACCGGATTAGGGCTTTCAATTTGCAGAAAGTCAATGAAAATTATCGATGGAACAGTAAGCGTCAAAAGCGAACCCGGAATCGGCTCTGAATTCAGATTAACTTTTCCAAAGAATACATTTAGTAATGACATTGCCCCCAGAAACAGCCCTATTATTTGCAATAAAGTTGTTACGAAAGAAGAAGGACTTGATACTAAACCATTGATACTTTATGTTGAAGACGAAAAAGACTGCTTTGAATTAGTAAAAATACTACTGAGGAAAAAATACTCTTTCGACAAAGCAAGCACAGCTGAGGAAGGCATTTCAAAAGCCTCACAAACAGAATATTCATTGATACTACTTGACATTAATCTTGGAAAAGGAAAAAACGGCATAGATGTTTTAAAAGAAATAAAGAAAATATATTATTATAATGATATTCCAATCATTGCAATAACCGGCTATGCAATGGAGGGTGATGAACAGAAATTCAGGGCAGAAGGTTTTAGTGATTACATTTCAAAACCTTTCAGCAAAAGTCTTTTATATGAAAAAATATCAAACGCATTAATAAAAGAAAAAAACTGTATATATTAAAAAGGAATTAATAAAAAAGGAATGCTTTTCTGCATTCCTTTTACTTTTTTAGGTATAACTTTTCTTACCAGATTACAGCTCTTGACGGAGAGTCTTTATACATTCTTCCAGAGGTGATATTAAACGCTTCGTAGAACTGCGGTATATTATAGACGATTCCATTCACACGTGCAAGTGATGGAGAGTGCACATCTTCCTTTAATCTCTTTAGCAGTTCTTTCTCGCGAATGCTTCCTCTCCATATTTGTGCATAAGAAAGGAAATACCTTTGTAAAGGAGTGAACCCTTCGATCTCTTTCGCTGGCGGGGTTTTTTCCCATGCCTTTTTCAAACCTTCGAGTCCGAGAGTTATACCACCAAGATCAGCAATATTTTCGCCAAGAGTGAACTTACCATCAACTTTAAAAGTATCAAGGACGGCAAAGTTATTATACTGATCAACAAGCACCTGAGCTTTAGCTTCAAATTTTGTTTTATCTTCCTCTGTCCACCAGTCTTTCAGGTTACCATCTGCATCATACTTTCTTCCCTGATCATCAAATCCGTGAGTAATCTCGTGGCCTATAACTGCACCAATACCTCCATAGTTAACTGCATCATCCCCTTCAGCAAAGAAGAATGGAGGTTGTAGAATACCTGCGGGAAAACAAATCTCATTATTGGTTCCTGAATAATATGCGTTTACAGTCTGCGGGCTCATGCCCCATTTCGATTTATCTACCGGTTTACCAATCTCACTTATGTTCTTATTGAAATTGAATTTTCTTACATTTAGTAAATTATCAAAGTAAGAATCCCGTGATATTTCTATCTTTGAATAATCTTCCCATTTATCAGGATAACCAACTTTAACACCCATTTTGTCAAGTTTTACCAAAGCTTGTTTTTTTGTGGCATCAGACATCCAGTCAAGATTTTTAATTCTGTCAGCCATTGCAAGTTTAATATTTACAACGAGATCTTTTATTCTTTGTTTAGCAGCAGGAGGAAAGTGCTTTTCTACATAAAGCTCGCCCAGAGCTTCTCCCAGAGAACCGTTCACCACGTCAAGTACACGTTTCCAGCGCGGACGCTGTTCCTGAGCACCGGACATAAACTTTCCATAGAATGCAAAGTTTGCATTAACAAAATCACTGCTTAGGTATGTAGATGCATTGCTTAGAAGTTTCCATTCAACGTAATTCTTTAAAATCTCAAGTTCTGTATTCCGGAAAATCTTGCCAAAATCTTCAAAGTATTTTTTCTGTCCAACGTTAATTTCACCCGGATTTCCAACACCAATCTGTTTCATGTAAAGCTTCCAGTCAAAGCCGCTGCTGAAAGCTGACAGCTCATCCAAAGACATTTTGTTATAGTTAAGATCGGCATCACGGAGTTCAAGGTTTGAGAATGATGCATTTGCAAGAGTGATTTCAAAATCCATTTGCATTTTTGCCTTTGCAATAGCCTGCTGTTCATCGCAGCCCACAAGTTTAAACAGTTCAGTCATATATTTCTGAAACTCGGTTCTTATAGATTTACTCCTTTCATCATCTTTCAAATAATAATCCCTGTTTGAAAGTGTAATGCCAGATTGCCGAAGCGACGCAATATTCATAGTGCTATTCTTTCTGTCAGGCGAAGAACCAAAACCGAAAAAGGATGATGAACCGTTTGAGTTCAGGAATGCAATGAATTTAATTAAATCCTCTTTTGAATGTATGGACTTAAGTTCATCGAGCTTAGACTTAATGGGCTTGTATCCAAGCGAATTTATTTTTGATTCATCCAGACCGCTTGCAAAGAAATCACCTATCTTCTGCTTATTTGAACCGGGAGGATTATTCATAGAAGTTATTTC
>JBHELA010000405.1:0-2740 GCA_041859005.1 Ignavibacteria bacterium | reverse complement strand
TCTTTCACCGTCTTTATTCTTCAGTATTCCGCCCTCGCCTCTTGCCGCTTCTGATACAAGTATTCCCAGCTTCCAGAGTCCCGTCGGATGAAACTGAAAGAACTCCATATCTTCAAGCGGTAATCCGTTCTTGTAAATTAGCCCTGTTCCGTCGCCCGTTCCTACGTGTGCATTTGACGTGATTCTGAAAACCCTTCCGTATCCTCCCGTTGCAAACATAACCGCTTTTGCATGAAACACTGTAACTTCACCCGTTGCTATGTCGAAAGCAACAACACCCTTGCAAACCTTATCTTCTACAATTATATCCGTTACGAAATATTCCGAATAAAAATCAACCTGATTCTTGATGCAGTTTTCAAAAAGTGTCTGTAGCATTAAATGTCCTGTTCTGTCAGCCGAATAACATGCACGCATCACGGGAACTCTCTTTCCGTATGGGTCGTTCGGGTCGGCAGGTTTTGTGTGTCCGCCAAATCGCCTTTGCGCTATCTTTCCTTCCGGTGTACGCGAAAAAGGAAGACCCATGTGCTCAAGCTCTATAATAGCCCTGATAGCGTCCTGACACATCTGGTCTATTGCATCCTGGTCACCTAAGTAGTCGCTTCCCTTTACTGTGTCAAACGAATGATTTTCCCAGCTGTCCTCTTCAACGTTGCCAAGTGCCGCACAAACACCGCCTTGTGCTGTACCCGTATGTGAACGAGGAGGAAACACTTTCGATAATACTGCGCAGGAATATTCCTTCGGGATTTCAACCGCCGCGCGAAGCCCCGCTCCACCTGCTCCGATTATTACTACATCATAATTTTTAATCATTTTTCAAAAATTTATATTTTCTTTAATTTAATATTATTCTTCCATTTTTTTAATTGCTTTATAAAGGGTCAACTTTTTTTCGCTTTCTTCCTTCGTGTACGTGTAAGTATTCTTTAAATCTATGTAGGCAAGCATTGCCTCCATTCTTCTGTCCTCTTTTACCGCTATCAACCCCCTGTAATAATGCAGGTCAAAGTAACTTCCGTATGAATACTCTTCAAGAAAAGTCTTCTCAAAAGCGTCCTCAATGTACTTCTTCGCCTCTTCATAATTTCCTTTATCGTAGTAAATCTTTCCAAGCTGTACGTATCCGTTCACGTTGTTAGCATCCTTCTTTATCATTTTCTTGTAAATGTCTTCCGATTTCTTTATCTCTTTCTGTTTGTAATACAAGTCAGCTATCTGAGAAAGTATATATGTATCTCCCGTGTCTTTTGCATAAATTTTCTCATAAAACATCAGCGCCTTCTTGTAATCTTTAGATGTCGAATATGCCTGTGCAAGCGAAGTTGAAAACGTACTCAGCAGACTATCCGAAGAAAATCTATCTTTTATCGTTCCGTAAAGAGATTCAGCCTTGTCAAACTTTTCTGTAAATACATATAAGTCCATCAGACCCTGATAAACATAAAACGTATCAGGTTTCATATCAATGCACATATTATAATACTGTTCTGACTTATTGAAATGTATTTGGTTAATCGAGTCTTGTTTAACCACCATCGTGTCGTACGTCTTCATTGTATCATGCTGCTTTGTATAATACCAGTTGCCGTAAAGATTTGCTTTATACGATTCTGCAAGCCTATAGTTGGAATTAAAAAGATTCTCTTTCTTCTTTTCAATAAAAACCTCGTCATTATCAAGCGCAGCAAAATTTATATTGCTGGCTACTCGTGTAAAGCTATTTATGGCAATCGCAAAATTCAGGTTTCCGTAAAATCCGTACGAATATGTCGTAATGCCTATAACCTCACCCTTCGCGTTAAACAGTGCCCCGCCGCTGTTTCCGGGTGATATCGCTGCTGTTATCTGTATTACCTTGTCAAAATTCTTTTCTATTAATGCGTATGTTGCTGGGTCGTTGAAAGACACCTTCTCGTTTTCTCTTATCGCAGCTATTATTCCCTCCGATATAGTGTACTCAAATCCCAGTGGTGAGCCGACCGCAAAAACACTCTGCCCCACTCTCGGTAAATCCGAGTTTCCAATTTTTACCGTAGGAAAAATTTTCTCTCCTCCGTTTAGTATCCTTAAAATCGCAATGTCATTCTTCTCCTCTACGTAAACAAGCTCCGCCTCATAAAATGTCCCGTCAGAAGCTTTTACAAGCAGGCTGTCAAAGCCGTCTATAACATGATAGTTCGTTCCCAGAAATCCGCGCGAATCAAAAATGAATCCGCTTCCGCTCAGTATGGTTGTGTCTTTTGGCAGAGAGCTGTAATAAAAGCTTGAGTAATTATCTGTATGAAACCAAACGGAAACAAGAGCATCTTTATTCTGCTCAATTATTTGTTCTGCGTCTAAATCACCGTCCTTTGTCTCTATTAAAGGTGCTTTTTGTTCTGCTGTTTTCTTGTTTATATCCTGTGAATACGCCGAGACTGCAAATATTAGCAGCAACAGAGTTATGTTGAAAATGCGCCGTGGCGTAAAGATTCTTTTCAATTATTGTCCCTTCTCCTTTTTATTTGCCCTTCCATACGGGCTTTCTTTTTTCTATAAACGCTTTCATCCCCTCCATTTTATCCTCCGAAGCAAAAAGCAGGTTGAAATTTTTCTTCTCTGTTTCTATACCCATTTCCATTGTAGTGTCAAAAGCACGCAGTATGCTCTCCTTCGCAAGCTGCACCGCTAAAGGCGCCTTTGTGCAGATAGTCTTTGCAATCGCAATCGCATCCTCAAGATATTTATCATCATC
>JBHELA010000357.1:0-6587 GCA_041859005.1 Ignavibacteria bacterium | reverse complement strand
TTTGTAGTTCTTGAAAAGTTTTATTCTAATCTATACGTCTTGTGGTCATTAGCATTATTCAATTTCGGTTTGATTTTTGTTTGGTATAGAATGATAAAAAGTCAAAAAGTAATTATCAAAGCAACCAGAAAAGCAGAAAAGCATTTTAATGAATTTTACAAAGGAATATATGATGATTTTTTGCCTGACTTCGGCAAAAAAGGACATCATGTTTTTGCTCCTTATCTCTTTTTATTCATATTAACTTCTTTAGAAATATTTTTAATTATTTATAATTTGATTTTATGGTGTTCGTTTAAGCACATTTAAATATTCTCTTGTCTTCCTTCCAAAGCTCTCCAAGCATTATTTAGGAATGGTTTGAGAAGCCAGGCAGCAGGATTGCAGAAAAGAAAAAATTAAATGATTAAATTGTCAGTCTTTGTAATAAAATAACATAGTAAGTAAAAAATAATGATAACAAAACCAATAGGATCTTTTGCAACTATTAACCCAAGTGCCGATATTTTTATAGAGATAAAGAATCAGCAACCCAAGTGGTGGGCTTTCTTTTGCAATGATAAAGAGCTGTATATAAATATTCGAAAAGAAAACTACATAAATATTTATTATTATGGTGGCTCAGTAGCAAAAATCTTCTTCAAGAATGGATTTAAAGCAGATATACATCAGAAATATTTAGGTGATAATATATCGCGAGGAAAAACAAAAGCTAGTGCATACAAATGCAAGTATCTACACCTTGATTTAAATAATCTTAATAAATCAATAATTACTGACATAAAAAATCATATTGTAAGCGATTATTTAAGACATATCAATAATGAGAATCCAGCCGAAAAGTGGATTCAGGGGAAGATAATAATAAATGATTCAAATTATATAGATTCGGAATTTCAATTTAATCAGGACCCATCAATCGGAAATCTAAGAATTGATTTAATTAAATTGACGGGAGGGGTTTTAACATTTATTGAGTTAAAAATAATTTCTGACAGCCGTTTAAGAAATGATGAGAAACGGAATATTAAGATACCTGAGATTATTGAGCAAATGAAAAAATACAATTTATTTATCAATAAGTATGAAGCAGACATTATTGATTATTATAAAAAACTCGTAGAGATTAAGAAATTATTGGGATTGACATCAATTAATAACACTAACCTTGATCTTAATAAGACACCTAAACTAATAATTGCAGACACATACACTAAAATGACGGCAGGTCGGGATGCAAGAATTAGAGACATAAAGAAGCTTTTAGATAACCATAATATTGATTACGAAATAGTAAAGTGAAAATCATCATTCATAGAGGCATAGATCAAATTGGTGGTTGCATAACAGAAATTGCTACTGACAAGACTCGAATCTTTATTGATTTAGGGCAAAACCTACCCGATGGAGAGGGGAATATTCAGGATAGTTTTGCAAATCTTGAATCAATTGAAAAAATCACTAAAGATGTTGATGCAATTTTTTACACTCACTATCACGGTGACCACCTTGGCTTGTTCTGTTTTGTTCCTGATAGTATTACACAGTATATAGGCAAGGTTGCAAAAAGAGTTGCATTATGCAAACACCAAAGACTAAGTTTTATAAAAGGTCGTGAAACAATATCTGCCAATGAGATAGATAAAATTGAGCATATGCAAACCTTTGAGCCTGCACAGCAAATCAAAATAGGCGACATTCGAATAACACCATATTTTGTTAGTCACTCTGCATATGATTCTTATATGTTTTTGATTGAAGCAAACGGTAACCGAATCTTGCATACAGGAGATTTCCGTTGTCATGGCTAGCTGAGTAAAGACTTATTGCCAACAATTGAAAAACTGATTATAAAGAAAGGGGAAATTGATTTTCTTATTACAGAAGGAACGATGCTTTCTCGTTTAGACGAAAGAGTAAGACACGAAAATGAATTAAAAAGAGAGATAATCGAACTAATCAAGCAATACAAAAATGTATTTGTAATGTGTTCATCTACCGATATGGAAAGATTGGCGACATTTCACGCTGCAAATAAAAAAGCTGGTCGCAAACCTTTTGTTTGTGATGATTTTCAGAAAGATGTTTTCGGTATTTTCTCTAAAACGGCAGGCAAAGAAAGTCTTTTATTCGATTTTGGTAATCCTTATACTTTTTGGAAAGGAAATTCGAAACTTTTGAAATGGATGAAAGATAAAGGTTTTTGTATGTTAGTCCGAGCAACTCAAAAATTTGATGATTACATTGCATTTTTAGAACCAATAATTAATAAAAACGAAACAGTGTTAATTTTTTCAATGTGGAAAGAATATATAAACCCAAATAGCAAACACGCGAATAATCGATATTTAAATTTTGTTAATAAGTTTTCAAAGGTAATAAAAATACATACAAGCGGTCACGCTTCAGCAGATTGTCTTGTAAAGGTTTGTAATCTTGTCAATCCTTCATCGGGAATCATTCCTATTCATAGTAAACATTCCTCAAATTTTCGGAAGTTGCAAATAAAAGATGGACTTAAACATAAAATCATTTTAAAATCAACAGAAGTAAATGGTACAATGATTGAGATACCGACTTCCACTCTTTTCTGAACGATTTACTAAACGAACTCAGTGACGTCTCTTTGATTCTATCCGTAAAAACATTTTTATAAAAACAATCTTCTTACTAACTCAATTATTTTTATTTAAAATTATGCAATTATTTCAATTAATTTTTTTGAAATATCCATCCAGTTTTGATTAAGATTTATTGTTCTTATCTGAATACTGTGATTTTTATAACGGTATTTTAAGTCATAATCGTTTTTAACTGTCGGATAGAGAAGAATGCCTCTGGATTTATGTGTCTTTTGTGTGTCATCTTCCTGGTTTAAAAGATAGCTGAACAACTGATATAAATTTGATGATTTAATCTTTTCACTGCCAAATCTATCCGTCATAGTTTCTGCATAGTATTTTGTGTCTATGATTATCTTTTCGGTTTCGTTTTCAAGAGTTATATCGGTTTCCATTTGAGGAAGATTGCTGTCGTTTTCTGATTTGTCGAAATTCCATTGTATAATTTCACGTTTTACTGAAGTGTACTTCTTCTGCTCTATTCGATAGAAATTTCTCACAAATGCTTCAAATAGTTGGTTCATTTTATGTTCATCGCGTGTAAAGTCGGTGAATTTATATCTTCCGTGTTCTTCTGACGGCAAGGTGTTTTCGAATATGATTTTACAAACATTCATGATGAAGCTATAGAAATGATTATTTCGGTTTATTTTTATCTGCTTAAATAGCGAATTTGTTATCTCAATTTGACTAATTTCATTAAACATTTTAAGCAGCAAAACGAGTTCATTTTTAAGGTCTTTATCAACTCCTTTTGTTCTTGTGAGTCGGTAAATGGTTGTTACGAGAATTCTGTTTGAGATTATATTTGCCGAAAAATCATCGAAATCACATATTGTCTTTTGTTTAAATAATATGTTTCTTTTTAATGTTTCTGCAATACTGACCTTTCCTTTTATGCCGGAAATTTCTTCTGTATAATCATTATAGTTTTTATCTATGCCTCGTTTAAGAAGTGTTTTTGATGCGTTGATTAGTATTTTTGCAAAGAGGTCCAGCAATTCAGTTTTATCATCTACCGAAATGTTTACCTTGTCTTTTTCATCAAGCTTGTTCCATGCGTAACAGAGAAGATAATAAATATTTTCAATCGGTATCTTCACAAACTATCTTGTGAGTGATTTTATTATTTCATCAACTTGTGATAAATCATCGAACCAGATTTCCTCAAGAAGCGGTTTTATCTCAAATTTAATTATTTCAGACCACCAGCGGTTTTCATCCACGTCATTTTTATACGTGCAGAAATAGCTGTGACCGATTCGGTAACCTTCTCCAAGATTTGTGTCTGATTTTATCTTTTGGTTTAATTTAGTAACAGAAGAAATAATATGTTCGGCTAATAATTCCGAGATACCTTTTGAATGAAGAAATGCCCGGAAACTTTCGCCGTATTCAGGATGAAGTGTAATAAAAGCAAATCTTCTCCTAAGAGCATAATCGACGATTGCCAAGGATCGATCCGCTGTATTCATAGTTCCTATTATGTATAAATTATCAGGAACATAAAATCTATCCGCTTCATCTTCAGAATATGTAAGCTTTAATGCAAACTTTCCTTTACGCTTATCGGTCTCGATAAGCATCATTAGCTCTCCGAAGATTTTACTGAGATTTCCTCTATTGATTTCATCGATTATGAAGAAAAAGGGTTTATCATTGTGGGCAAGCGCTCTTCTGCAGAAAGAGTAGAAAACCCCGTCCTGAATATCGAAGCTGCCTTTTTTCGTCGGTCGGAGTCCCTGAATAAAATCTTCATAGCTGTACGATTGGTGGAACTGAATCATTTCTATATTAGCGTCTTTTTCTTCTTGCAATATTTCATACGCAAGCTTTCGTGCTAAGAATGTCTTTCCGACTCCCGGGGGTCCTTGCAGTATAACATTTTTCTTTCTTTTAAGAATATCAACTGCCTGTGTAAAATCCTCTTGACTGATAAAAGGTTTATCCGGGTCATTTATAAAGCTGTATTTTTTAGAGCCGCCCGTTTTCAGCTGCTTTTCGGTAATAATGTTTTTGTTATCAATAACTTCACGAATTATATCGTACTCTTCTTCTGTAAGTTTAAACAAACTTCCCTGATTATTGATAAAAACCTCGCAATCCTGAAGCATCGGAATATCTTTGAGCACTTTCCAATTAACCGGAACTTCAAGTTTTTCGGCTAAAACAAATTCAACTTGTTCGCCATTATCGGTATTGTGTATTCCTTTTGTAACTTCGTATATTGCCTGAATTTGTTTCGTGGGTGAACTTTCATATCCTATTATAATATCTAGCGGTTTTAGGGACTCGAAGTGTTTGTAAATTCTTCGTTTGTTTCCCTTTTCGTTATGTGTTGTATAAGTCTGAATATCACCCTCTTTGTATTCACTTATACTCCATATCGAAGGATTGGCGTTTAGCCACCAAAAGTTTAGGGGCTCTGCATCTTCCGGAGATTCTTCGAAATTAGATTCTGTTTCTGCAACGAGAGTAGATTCAGATATATCTTTGTTAAATACAATTTTATGCTGTTCGAATACTTCTGCGAGTTCCGGGTATATTCTTAAATACTCTTTCAGAAGGAATTCCCAAACTTTTGTTGGGGTGAAAGTATCAGGACGGAACAAGTATTTATAATGCCTGTAAGTACCTGATTTGTACTGATAAACTTTATTAGTTATCCAATTAACTTTGCGGCAATAGTTATAACCATCGGGTGATTCTTCGTAATAATAATTGCTTTCAATAATACCGATACCGATGCAAGTGCTAACGCCTTTATTCGCGAAAATTAAATCACCAATATTAGCTGTCTTGAATAGCCATAGATTCCAGGACTGGTTTGACTGACTATCGGACGGCAAGCCAATAGCTTCATTGATTTCGGCTCTTGAATTATACTTTGAAATGTCGCCAAGTTCAAAACTATCAAAACTTATAGCAGCGATACCTTTTTCGTAAAACTTTTCCCATTCTGA
This sequence comes from Ignavibacteria bacterium, assembly GCA_041859005.1. GTDB lineage: Bacteria > Bacteroidota > Ignavibacteria > Tepidaquicellales > Tepidaquicellaceae > CAIKZJ01. The sequence continues at coordinate 1,003 of JBHELA010000357.1, read as the reverse complement.
TGCATGGCTTCCGGGAGCAAACTTGAAATAGTTACGGACTTCTTTGTTTAGTTTAAGCAGTTCGGGTTTTATTTCATTGAGGAAAGATAAGGCTTCTTCGTATGTGGAAATGGTTTTTAACTGATTTGGCTTAGGATTTTTTAAAGAACTACCGGAGTAGCGACCTGCTTCAGATTTATGACATATTTTAATGAAAAACTGATATGCATCCCTATGTGAATGTTTATGGATTGGGTACAGGGCTAACCAACACCATTCGGCACCGAAATTTGAAGGGCCATAGAAATCAACGCTATGAGTATCATAGTCGGTGAGATGAAGGTCGTCAATAAGCTGTTTACAAATCTGATCGAGATAGAGTCTGGTTGTATCTTTTGTGACTCCACGATAGAAGAAGACGTGGAACACGTTCCAATGTTTTTGCCAGTTTGCAAACATATCTCTGTTATAAAGCGGGTAGTCATCAAGTTCCTGTAAAAAATCTTTATCAAGATGCTTGAAGAATGATTTATTCTTTGTTCTAATATGTTCTTTCAGGTCTGCGACAAGTTTTTCAGTGACGGTGGTACCATCTATTAATAATCTTGCAATTTCAGCTCTTAATAAGTTAACAGGTTGAAATTTCTTTTCGGGGTCGCCGTATTCGGTATAGATATCCTCAAGAGTGGATTGAGGAATTTCGTTTAATGCTTTGAATAATGAATCGGATTTATCTGCGTATTGATGGTATTGTTTGGCTAGTTCAACAATGTATTGAAATTGAGTGTTCATAAAATTATAGATTTATTTTTGTAAAACCTTAATTTATAATTAAGATATCAAGTAGAGAAGTATTTAATATTTTTCAATTTATGGATATTTATTTTTATATTCAATTTATTTAAAAATAATATCATCCAGTTTTGAATAGGAAAGAATGTCTCACTATAGTTGTAATCTTTATCCTCAACCTCTAAATTGCCTCCCCCTCCCCCCTCACCCACATAACAGCCCACCCGCCAGC
>JBHELA010000389.1:0-38518 GCA_041859005.1 Ignavibacteria bacterium | reverse complement strand
AGTCCGGCTTTTGAGGCTGAATAAACCGAACTATCAGAATAGACAGTATTAGCAGCTACAGAAATAATATTAATTATATGACCTCTCCTTTTCTTCATCATAGGTTTAAGTACTGATTTCATGGTGAGGAAAGAGCCGCGGAGATTAATATCCATTATATAATCAAAGTCAAAAACTTTTGTATCAACAAAGCTTTTAAAAGCAGTAACGCCGGCGTTGTTGACAAGGCAGTCAATCCGTCCGTAGTTCTCAATTATTCTTTTAGCAGTAGAAGCCACCGACCTTTCCGAAGCAACATTACATACGAATGCCATAGCCTCACGGCCTGCAAACTTTATTTCATTCACGATGCTAACGAGCCGTGATTTTCTTCTTGCAGTTACAACGACTATGTATCCAGCTTTGGAAAACTGCATAGCAATCTCCTTACCAATACCGGTTGATGCACCGGTAACCCATACCACTTTAATATTATTCATAAATTATTGTTTACTCACTATTAAAATCTCTTACATCACCATTCCGCCGTCAACCATTATAACCTGCCCTGTAATATAATCAGCTTTTGGAGATGCAAGGAAAGTAACAACACCCGCAACTTCTTCAGGTTTAGTGGAACGTTTCAGAGGTATTACGTTTAAGAAAGCTGCTTTCTGTTCATCTGTCAGCTGATGAGTCATTTCAGTCTCAACAAATCCGGGAGCTACACAGTTTACTGTGACGTTTCTTCCTCCAAGTTCTTTAGCTATTGATTTCGTCAGACCTATCATACCTGCTTTTGAGGCAGCATAGTTTGCCTGACCGGCATTGCCCATAACACCGACGACAGAGCTGATATTGATAATTTTTCCTGCTCTCTGCTTAGCCATAATACCTGCAACAGCTTTTGTTGTGTTGAAAGCACCTTTGAGGTTTACTTTCAGGACGAGGTCCCAGTCTTCTTCAGTCATACGGAGTAAAAGCTTATCACGAGTAATTCCGGCATTGTTTATAAGAATATCAATGCTGCCAAATTCTTTTTGAGTTTCAGTAATTGCCTTTTGAACTCCATCGGTATCAGTTACATCAACTACTTTTCCGGTTACTTTCATACCGTTATTAACTTTTTCCTGAATATATTTGTCAAAGTCTTCGGGAAATACTTTATCATATGCAATAACGATAGCTCCTTCAATCAGCATGTCTGATACTATAGCACGCCCTATTCCTCTGCCGCCCCCTGTCACTACCGCAACTTTGTTTTGTAAAATGCCCATTTGTTTTATTAATGATTTATAAAATGTAATCTTTCATCTTTCCGCATCTGAGTTGCCTCCAAAATAAAAGTCTGACCATTTATCAGGTCAGAATCTTCCGATGCAAGAAAAGCAACAAAGTCAGCTACCTTATTTGGTTGTGCTGCTTTGACTTTTTTACTCTTAAATATTTTGTTCTTTACCTCTTCGCTCAGTGATGAGGTCATGTCAGATTCTACAAAACCAGGTGCAACAACATTAACCTGAATATTATGTGCTGCTAATTCTTTTGAAATTGCCTTGGTTAAACCAATCTGTCCTGCTTTAGAAGCAGCATAGTTTGATTGTCCGGCATTACCGGTTGTCCCAACGATTGAACTCATATTAATGATTTTACCTCTGTGTACTTTAACCATATTTCTTGCCACTTCCTTACAGAACAGAAAAGTTCCTTTCAGGTTTGTATCAATCACACTATCCCAGTCTTTTTCTTTCATTCGCATAATTAATGTATCTTTTGTAATTCCTGCATTGTTGATAAGAACATCAATCTTTTTAAATTTCTTAACTACATTTTGCACTACCTGTTTAACCCGCTTACCGTCAGCTGAATCGCACTTAAAATAATGTATATTTCTTGGTTTAAAGAATCTATGGTCAATTCTACTCTTGTATGTAATTACAACTTTTGCATTAAGCTGCGCAAACTTCACTGCCATTGCACGTCCGATTCCTCTTGAACCGCCTGTTATAAAAACTACTTTACCGGTAAAGTCATACATTATGAAAATTTCTTCTTGTGTTTATAGTGCTTCTGATAGTAATCATTCAAATAAGCATATCCGTCCGCACCCAGAATAAACGTAATTTCTTCAGTCATTGCTTCAAATACAGTCTGGGAAAAGTTTTCTTTCTTGAGGATACCGCAGTAATCAAGTTTCGTTGAATGTTCATCGTCATAAGTCAGAACATTTTCAATTATAGTAAGCGGATACATAATACAATATTTCGGCTTTATAGCCCATTTGTGCATATGATTGTTATTAGCAGCAACCTGTATTGAACAAAAGCCTCTTTTATCCTTGAAAACACACTGCGTATTTCCATGCGGAGTATCGTAAACCTCCGTGCCTATAGCCCATCCGGAAGGGAAGTCAGTATCTTCTTCGGGTTCGGTTTCAAACCATTTGGATGAATCTTTAGGCTGGTTTTCATCCATTACAGATTTAATCTCATTCTCAAACTTCATTATAATTTCTTTGAACGGCTTGTCCATAAGGACCCCCCAGTCGCAGCACTGACCATGGCAGAGTTTTACATTACATCCCGGAACGAATCCCTGAGTAAATATGACAGGGTCTATCTGTATTCCGTTATATTCAATAGGATATTCTTTCATTCTTTATGTTTTTAAATATTATTAATATCTTCAAAAGCTGATATATTATACACTTCAGCGGTTGGTTCTATCTTTTTAATGAGACCAGTAAGAACTTTTCCCGAGCCGATTTCATAAAACTTTGTAACGCCGTCTTTTATCATGTTCCTTATTAGACTTTCCCATCTCACGGGAGAAACAAGCTGTCTTGAGAGTGCATCACGGATTTCATCCTTACCCGAAACAGGAACAGCATCCGTATTTGTATAAACAGGAATTGCTGCATCGGTAAAATCAGTATTTTGAAGAGCAATTCTAAGTTCACTGTCCGAAGTCTTCATAAGTTCCGAATGGAATGCACCGCTTACTTCGAGTTTTTTTGCAAGCCGGCATTTATAAGGTTCGCCCTTTGCAATTTCAACTGCTTTATCAACAGCCGCGATATCGCCTGAAACAACAATCTGTCCGGGACAGTTGAAGTTGGCTGCCTGAACGATACCCGATACTTTTGCTTTTTCACATATCTCAAGAACCTGTGATTCGTTCAATCCAATTAAAGCAGCCATCGTGCCAGGTTGTATCTCGCCTGAATTTTTCATGAGATGTCCGCGGGTTTTAACGAGCTTAAGACCGTTTTCAAAATCGACTGAACCTGCATAAGCATTTGCAGTGTACTCGCCAAGAGAATGTCCTGCAGTACAGTCGGCTTTCACCTTATTGCCAATAATTCTTGTTAATACGTATGAATGAACGAAAAGTGCGGGCTGAGTTATGTTGGTTTGTTTGAGTTCTTCCTGAGGACCATCGAAAGAAACAGTGCTTAAGGATAAACCCATAATATTATCAGCAGTCTTATAAAGCTCTTTTGCTAAATCAGAGTTTTCATATAAATCTTTTCCCATTCCGACAGACTGTGAACCCTGCCCGGGAAATACGAATGCAATTTTACTCATAATTAAATTTGTTTACAGAAATAATAATTTAAACAATATAATATTTATATAAAATTTATTTATTAATCAATTTCTTCATCATCAATTCTCGGCAAAGCTCCGTAGTTTTCTAAAAGATAATTATCGTAATAGTCAGCTTTTTTAAGTAAAGACTTAATACTCTCAAGACCTGTTTCAAAAGTCAGGTAATGGTCATATATCATTAAAGATAAAACGATATCCTGGTTGTTAACTCCAAAATAAACATTTTCGAGGTCATAATTTTCTTTCAGGAGATAATCATATATGGATGAAATGTTTTTCTTGGGAAGCCTGCAAATAAAAGCATCTCCTATAATAAAACCTGCATCCGAGTATGAAATAAGTATTTTTGCGGAGCCTTCTTCAACTTCCCAGCGGTCCTGTCCACGACGAGCAAGTTTAACATCCTTTCCGAGGGCTTCAAGTATTTTTTCAATTGTCTGAGATGCACCCGTAGGTTTATATTCTGATTCTTTCTTCAGATGCGGGATTAAAATCTTTGTGCCGCATTCCGGACAGTAATCATCAAGGATTCTTTCTGCAGTAATGACATTCTCACATGATTTACATTTAACAGCATATTCGCCGTGAAAGGGTTGATATTCTTTCAAGGATTCAAGAAGATACTCTGAGGGAAGAGCAAAACCGAGATTATCTCCGCCTGCAATAATAAAAGTGTTAACGCCGATTATTTCACCCTTTGTGTTAACGAGCGGACCGCCGCTGTTTCCGGGATTTATAGCTGCATCAATCTGAATATAATTTAATCCGTTTTGAACGCGTTTAGCTTTTGAGACGATTCCTTCAGTGGCGGAATATTTAAGACCGTAAGGATGACCGATTGCAATCACTCTGTCGCCGTCATGAACGGGGGAGTTTCCGATTTTTCTGTCGGGCAGGTCTAATCCTTCAGGTACACGAATAAAAGCAAGGTCGAATTTCTGGTCATAAAACAGAACGGGCATAGAAACTTTAGGGACCTTTGTTCCGCTTATAACGGCTTCTGAGCTTTCCTTAACTACGTGGTCGTTTGTAACGATTAAATTAAAGTCTTTAACATAAAATCCTGTCCCCGTACCGAAAGAAGTAGCAATTTGTATTATAACAGATTTATAGTTCTCAATTATTTCCTGTGTATGCATCTTAGTTTTTGTAATTTAATTTACTAATTTCTTCAAGTGTGGACTTGGTAAAATTCAGAATTGTGTCAAACTTTATGTTATCAAAATTCATGTTTAGTTCGGGATATTCTTCTTTATCGAGGCTGATAAACTCAGTTAATTTATTTACTACATAATCTTTATTAACAGACTCGTTTCTGACAAGATTATTATCTGAACCTATTTCAGAAACATAATCATGATTTATAATTTCTATAATAAGCCCGAGAATATTCCGTAAAGACCTGTTAAGTCCGTATGAAAAAAGGCAGAAACCTGCAATATATTCAAGAATATTCAGAGCTATATCAAGGTTATTGATGTCGATGTACCATTTGATATTCTGAATGTTGTTGTTTATCGAATCGTCCACGGATTGTTTTCCTGCCGGAGGTGCTGTTCCAAAAGTGGTAATTGCACTATAGAAATTTCTGTCAAGTTTTTTGTCATCATAATCTTTAATCTTTTTAAGGTCTTCGCCAAGAGAATCAAGTTTCTGCAAAAGTGTTGATTCCTTATCGTTGAAATAAGTCCAGGACATTTTTTGAATATCATTCAGAACAACACCCTGAGGGATTAGGAGGTAATCAATTTTGTAAAGAACGTTCAGATATATATAAGAAATACCTCCGGAATACTGCTCTTTATTCAATCCCGAAACTCTCTCGAGACAGGAATTAATCCATTTTCGAAAATACTTCCTCATGGTATCAAGCTGTACTGTGGAGTACTGAACAGCTTTCGATTCAACGTCTGTAAGCGACTTAAACTCAGTGATTAATGTATCATCCTGCTTATCTGCCCTGATTGCAAGTTCACGCAGCCCGTAATAGAATTTATTAGGTGAACAATCCAGAACATTCGAATCAAATTTTATTACAATTCTGTTATCCTTAACTGCGAACCTGCAATAATAAAGCGTATAATTCATTTCCATCAATCTTCGGAATACTGCTACATTCGGATTATCATAACCTGCGATGACAGAAATTGCAGATACTTTAGAGCCGTCGAAATAACCTCGTATTTCTTTCGATCCCTGAATAATCTGGAACTTTAAGAATCCATTATCGATGGAATAGAAAACGTTTTCTAAATCAGAATCTTTTAAATAATCGAAGAAAAGTTTGTAGGATTCAAAATACTTCTTTTCATTGTATAACTTTTCACACTCATTCCATAGATTCGTCTGCGATTTCGGTTTAAATGCATCAGAAAATCTGCCAAAAGTAATATTCATCGTGAATTAAATAATTTTTTATACAATATATCTCTAAAATAAGTAAAGTGAAATTCATTTGGTCGAAGAGAATAAATTGTAAATGAGTTTATACAGTTAAGTTTCACGTCAGGTGTAATAAGAATGCGATACTCATAGAAAATGATTTTCATAAAGAGTATATTTGCACAGTTTATGAACAAATTCCAAAGGATACTTAATAAATCAAAAAGGCTGATAATAGGTGCGCTTTCAGGCACTTCTGTTGATGCTGTTGACGTTGTTCTTGCAAGATTTACCGGACGAGGTGAAAATGTAAGAATAAATGTTTTACAATATAATGAGTATAAAATACCCGCTGAAATTAAAAAGTTTGTTCTGCTGGTAAGTTCTAAAGAAACAGGTTACGTTGATGATGTTTGCAGATTGAACTTTCTGCTTGGAAAGTTTTATGCAGACTGCATTAACAGGTTCATAAAAGATAACAAAATCAATGCCGATAGAATAGATGTTATCGGTTCGCACGGACAAACGATTCATCATTTGCCGCTAACTGAAAAGTTTGGAAATATTAAGTATAAATCGACACTTCAGGTCGGAGACCCTTCGGTAATTGCGAATAACACAGGAATCACAACTATAGGCGATTTCAGGACAGCAGACGCAGGCGTTATGGGCAGCGGAGCACCGCTTGTACCGTATCTTGACTTCGTATTATTCAGAAGCGAAACAACAGATAGGATTGTATTAAATATCGGGGGAATCTCAAATCTGACTTATCTACCGGTGAAATGTGATTTCAATAATGTTACTGCATTCGATACAGGTCCCGGAAATATGATGATTGATTATTTAACGAAGAAGTTTTACGGGAGAGAATACGATAAAGATTGCAAAATATCCAATAGGGGAATCATTAACGAAAAGGTTTTCAAAGACATTCTTAATGCAGATACATTCTTGAAAATGAAACCGCCAAAATCAACCGGCAGAGAGTTTTACAATTCTCGTTTTATCGAAGATATTCTTAAGCTAAACAAGAATGTCATCAATGAAGACATAGTGCGAACTTTTACAGAATATACTGCATTTTCAGTTTCAGAGAATATCAGGAATTATTTAAGGATAAAGAGAAAGTACGAACTGCATGTAAGCGGCGGCGGAGCAAATAATACTCTTATAATGAATGGTTTAAGAAAATATAATAAGAATGCCGAAGTAAGCAGAGTCTCGAATGCCGGTATCACTACGTCAAACAAGGAAGCAATTCTTTTCGCATTACTGGCTCATGAAACTCTGAATATGAATTGCACAAATTTGAAATCTGTAACGGGTGCGAAGAAGAATGTAGTTTTAGGTAAAATTTGCATAGCATAAATAAATAATTATCATGAAAGATAAAGTTGTAATAATTACAGGCGGTACCGGAGCTCTTGGGCGGTATGTTGCAGATAAATTTGCAGCAGAGGGCTGGAAAATATACATACCCGTAACGACTTTAAGGAAATTCGCTGAGTTGTTTGACAACTCACAGGATAATAATTCGGACTTTGCGTTACGGAAAATATACGCATTTGAATGTGATGCAGTAAACGAGGATTCAGTAATTGAATTTGTACAAAAAGTTACTGCGCTTGAAAAAGGCAGGATTGATATGCTTGTTAACACTGTCGGAGGTTTTCACGAATTCATAGATGTAACGAAGTTTGAAACGAATGAATTTGATAAATGGTTTGACCTGAATTTCAAATCAACTTTTTATTTCTCAAGAGAAGTTCTGAAAGTAATGAAAGAAAATAAATACGGCAGAATCGTGTCAATAGCATCTCTTGCTGCAAGGAATCCTATGCCGGGACGGCTTTCTTATTCGGTTTCCAAGTCAGCCATTTTAGATTTGATGGAAACTATTAATTTAGAAAATAAGGAAGCAGGTATTAAGTGCAATGCTATCATACCGACCACGATTGACACCCCGGCTAACAGAGAATGGGGAAGTGAAGAAGAAATTAAAACATGGGTAAAACCTGAAGCAATTGCGGACATGATATTTAAACTTACACTGAGGGATGAACCAACAATTTTAAAAATCGGAAAACAATAAATTAAATTATAAGAAGAATATGAAAGTAGTTGTTACGGGTGGAGCGGGATTTCTTGGCTACCACATAGGAACAAAGATAAATGAAATTACAAACTGCAGGGAATCTGTGTTTTTTGATATCGCAGATTTTCCAAAAGAAGATTATAATCCTGAAATAAATCTTGTTTACGGTGACGTAAGGGTGCAATCTCAGATGGACGAAATGATGAAGGATGCCAAAGTTGTAATACACTGTGCGGCTGCACTGCCACTGTGGAAGAAGAAGGATATTTTTGAGACAAACGTTGAAGGAATGAGAATTGTGTGCGAGGCATGCCTTAAGAATAAGGTTGAGAGACTTATATTTATTTCCTCCACTTCTGTTTACGGTGTACCTAAAGAGCATCCATTGTTTGAAACTCATCCAAGAATCGGGGTCGGACCATACGGAAAAAGTAAAATTATGGCTGAAGAAATCTGCGAAGAATACAGAAATAAAGGACTTACTATCTGTATATTAAGGCCAAAGAGTTTTATCGGAACGGCAAGACTCGGCGTATTTCAGATACTGTATGACTGGGTTGAATCCGGTGTTAAGATACCGATTATTGGAAACGGAAGCAACAGGTACCAGTTGTTTGAGGTTGATGACCTTGTCGATGCGATTAATCTTGCTTCAACATTGACAAAGGAAAAAATCAATGATACATTCAATGTTGGTGCGAAGGAATTTAAGACTGTAAAAGAAGATGTTGGTGCAATGTGCGATTATGCAAAATCAGGTTCGAGAGTAATGGGTACTCCCGCATGGCTTATAAAACCTGTACTTAGATTCTTTGAGATTTTAAATCTATCGCCATTATACAAATGGATTTACGGTACTGCGGATACAGATTCATTTGTGTCAATTGAGAAAGCACAAAAAGTACTCGGTTGGAATCCTAAATTTTCAAACGCAGAAGCATTAATTCGTTCGTATCAGTGGTATCTGGACAACAAACATAAGATTCAGCAGGGAACCGGAGTTACGCACAGAATAGCATGGAAACAGGGGATACTTGGATTGTTTAAGAAGTTAATGTAGAAATACAATTAGAACTTAGCTATAAAAGCTCGCTAATTCAGTGGGCTTTTTTATTTAATTTTCCTTGTATAATTAAAAATAATTTCGTCCTTGATAAGGTAAAGGTATTCAAGTGCAGCGTTATACTCATTTGGAATTATGCCATCCAATATAGCATCTTCAATCTTTTTCTTTATTATTCCTACAAGTTTTGAGGGTTCAATTTTGCAGATAGACATAATTTCTTCACCTCTGACAGGGGACTGGAAATTTCTTAAATTATCTTTTTCCTGAACTTCAATTATTCTTTTTTCCACAAAATTAAAATTACTTGCATATCTTTTTACTTTCTGGAGGTTCTTTGAAGTTATATCCGCCCTGCAAAGTTTAAACAAATCTACCAGTTCATTTCCTGCTTCGGCAGCAAGCCTTCTGATTGCCGAATCAGTAGCTTCCTGATTAGCAAGTGCAGCAGGTCTTAAATGCAAACGAATGAGTTTCTCAACATACTCAAGCCTATCATTCGGGAAACGCATTCGGTCGAAAATCTTCTTCATCATTCTTGCACCCAGTTCCTCATGTCCATGAAAAGTCCATCCGATACCTTCAACAAATTTCTTTGTTTTGGGTTTCGCAATATCATGAACAAGAGCTGCAAATCTGAGCCAAACATCGTCTGTCAATTCAGTAATATTATCAACAACTTCAAGAGTATGGTAAAAGACATCCTTATGATGATAATCCTTGCGCTGATCAATACCTGCCATTTTAGAAATTTCAGGAAAAATAATATCCATTGCACCTGTAAGGTACATAAGATTCAATCCTATAGAAGGTTTTGGAGACTGCAATATAAGTAAAAACTCATTTGATATTCTTTCCTGAGAGACGACCTCGTCTTCTTTCAGACGCTGGCAGTTAACCGATATCGAACTTAATGTAACATGGTCAATAGCAAAATTTAATTTTGACGCAAACCTGAACGCACGCATTATTCTAAGCGGGTCATCGAAGAATGTTTTATCAGGTTCGAGAGGAGTACGAATCATTTTATTTTTTAGGTCATCGATTCCGTTATAATGGTCAACAATCTCAATGGGATTGCGTAAATCCACTGCGAGTGCATTAATCGTGAAATCCCGTCTTGAAAGGTCTTCATCAAGGGTTCCAAACTCAACACTGGGTTTTCTTGAACTTCTATCGTAACTTTCAACTCTTGATGAAGCAAACTCAATCTTAATATCATCCAACTGAAGTAATGCAGTACCAAAATTCTTATAAACAGCTGTCAATTTACTATGCTTTGTCTTTGCGAATTTCTCTGCAAATTTAACGGCATCGCCAACGACCATTACATCGATATCAAGTCCTTCTTTATTTAAGTTCAGCAAGTAATCCCTGACAAAACCGCCTACTACGTATGCTTCGGACTTTGATTTAATCGTAAAGTCGGAAAGTTCCCTTATAATTGCTGTATTAAACTCAGCTCCGTTAAATATCTTAACCATTTTAATACAAGCTCCTGTTTGTTTCTATTTTCATTAATATTTCATTTGCTATTCTAATCGCTTCTTTTCCATCTTTTAAAGAAACTACGGGTTCAATATTTTCAAATATGCTCTTGAAAAAAAGTTCTTCTTCGTATTTCATGGCGTTCAATATGTTTACTGCCGGTTTTTCATAAGTTATTTTATATTCCTTTCCGTTCATATTTACCGGCATAGAAAATACACTTGTCTCTGAATCTTCAGAGAGTCTGAATACTTCAGAAGTGTTATTCAGGAAATCTATTGATATGTATGCGTTTCGCTGAAAGATTCTCATCTTTCGCATTTTTTTAAGTGATACACGAGATGCTGTTATATTAGCAACACAACCGTTCTCGAATGCAATTCTTGTATTGGCAATATCTACAGTATCTGTAAGAACTCCAACGCCGTTTGCCTCAATGGTTTTAACCTTTGATTTTACAAGATTCAGAATTATGTCAATATCATGAATCATTAAGTCCTTCACGACTGATACATCAGTACCTCTTGGATTGAATTGTGACAGTCTGTGGCATTCAACGAACAGAGGAGAAATATTGTACTTTTCAACAGCCAAAACCGCAGGATTAAACCTTTCAATGTGACCCACCTGTACAATAGTGTTGTTTGACAAAAGTGATTGAAGTTCATCAGCTTCATCCAATGTTTCAGTTACAGGTTTTTCGATGAATGTATGAATATTCTTTTGGATACATTCTTTAGCAATATCAAAATGTGACGTGGTAGGAGTTACAATAAATACAGTATTTATTGACTCCAGTAACTCACTCAAAGTAGTAAATGACTTTACCTTATATTTTATTGCCAGATTGTCAGATTCTGATTTATTTGTATCAAAAAGTCCGATGAGCCTTATATTCTCATTTTCAGATTCAATCTCTTTAATATTCTTAATATGCAGCTTACCAAGATGACCGCAGCCAATTATACCAACTTTTATTTCTGTCATATACTATTTTTAGAAGGTTCAGCGTGAATTATAACATTGCTCAGATTAGGATATAAATCTTTCACGTGCAAAAATATTCTGCTTTCAAGTATTGTAACGACCTCATGAACTTCCTCGAATGAGTATTTGTTTTTGAAGGAACAACTTAAAGATATTCTTATTTTACCAGCAGAGTTCATCACCTTAATATCCTCATAATCCACTATCTTTTCCTCGCTGTCAAGAATTTTTCTAACATTATCTATAAGGTCGTTCGATGTTTCGGTTATATCAATCGTGTCAAACAGAATTTCACTCGGTTCATCAAGATGGATCTTTACTTTCTTAATAACAGGTAGTTTTTCAAGTATAGAATTTTCAAGGTGTGATATTAGATCGTGTGCTTTAATTAAGTCGTTTGTATTTTCAATCTCAACATGCAATTCACTGAAAATGTCGCCTTCAATCCTGTGGGAGAAGATATCGTGACACTTAAATCCTGAATCTGTAACAATAAGCCTTATCTTCTCATTTAGCGTCTCATTTTCAGTTTCCACAGGTTCTGAATGAATCACAACATCAGCGTTTGGAAATGCATTCTTCACGGACTTCTCAGCCAGATCCATTAGCTCATGCGTCATAGAGAACGATTTAGTCCTTCCAATCCGTATTACAGCATCGACGAATATTCGCGAACCGCTTCCTCTTATCCTTATATTCTTAATTCCCTCTATCCCTTTTATCGAAGAAATATGTTCCGAAATACTTTCCTCAATACCGTCAGGAACCCTGTCAAGAAGCGAACCTATTGCCCGTTTCGAGAGTCCAAGTGTAGTAATAATAATTATTACTGAAACTAACAAAGCACTTACCGGATCAGCAAGTGTTGACCATTCGAAATAGCTAAATATCATTCCCAATAATACCACTACAGAGCTTAAAATATCCGATGAAAAATGTATAGAATCTGCTTCGAGTGCCTGAGAATGAGTCTCTTTTGCAATTTTCATTAATGCCCTTGAACGATGGATATCGATGAAGATACATATAAGAATAGCAAGGAAAACAAAAATGTTAATCTTGATAGTAACGGGCGATAATATTCTGTCGATTGATTCATATATTAAATAAGCACACATCAGGACGAGAATAAAAACCTGGAACAGAGCAGAAAAACTTTCAATCTTTTCATGTCCGTAATGATGATTCTTATCAGGAGGTTTTGTTGCATATCGTATAGATAATATTGTTGCAAAAGTAGCTACAAGGTCAGTTGAGGAATGGAATAGTTCAGACAGAACACCAATGCTTCCACTAAAATAACTTGCAAGAGATTTTATTGCTACGATAAAAACTGCGGCGAGCAGTGAAATGTTGGCAACCCGAATTTTCTTTTTATTATTTGTTTCTGCCTGTATATCCATTACAATTAATTAATCAATTCTCCTGTTTCTTCTTCGCCTTTTATTTGGGCAAGGAATACTCCGATAAAAGTAATAAATGCTCCTATAATAAAATAGTACGATATTTGTTCTTTAAGTAAAAGCCATGAAAATACGATAGTTACAACGGGAGATAGATTTGTAGAAGTCGTCAATTCAGTTACGTTTATTATCTTTAATGCGTAGGTGAAAAGGAAATATCCTGCAAAGGCAACAATTAAGGAAAGATGCAGAAAACCTAATAGTCCCGGCAGTGTAATATTCACGAAAGTCAAGTTCGGTACGTCATACAGGAAAATCGGTATATACATAAGTATGCCGAAGTTAAATGATATTGTTGAGGTTTTTAGTGCGCCATATTTAGCAATTATATCGCGGCTAAAAGTAATATACGATGCCCATGATAAAACAGCAAAAACCAAGAATATGTCTCCCAGAAGAATATCTGAACCCATGGACTTTGATTTCATAATGCTGTCGTAAAACACAAAGAAAATACCTGCAATCGTGAGTAATATCGGAATTAACTTTCTTATCGAAAATTTTTCATGCTTCAGCCCAATAGAAATCAAATATGCAAAGAGGGGAGTACAGGCATAAGTGACACCCGAATGAGATGCCAGAGACATATTTACGCCATTAAGAAAGAAGAACTGATTAATTGGTATCACAAGAGCACCTAACCATATAAACTTATAGAAATCTTCCCGGTCGATTTTATAATTTTGCCTTTTAAAGAGGAAAAGCAAATTAAACAAAACTGCAGCGATTCCAAACCTCAGAAATGCAAGACTTAATGGAGAAACTTCAGATACTATGAACTTTGCAGCTATAGGTGTAAATGAAGAAGAAAAAATTAAAATTATAAATATTATTATTTTTTTCATCGGGGGACAATCATAGAAATCAGGGGAAAATTAATTCCCCTGTCTATGAATGATAAAGTACTATTTTGACTTTTTGTTTGCAAGCATGGCCTTTTTCTTTGCCTGTGCTTTGATTTTTGTTTTTCTGTGCTTTTTTAAAGCAACTTTCTTTGGTTTGAACATTTTATTTATTTTTAGTTAGTATTAAGCTATTGTAATATCTTTATCGAGATAAACATCCTGTATTGCATTCAGAAGTGTTACACCATCTTGCATAGGTTTCTGGAAGGCTTTTCTTCCTGAAATCAATCCCATACCGCCAGCTCTTTTGTTAATAATTGCTGTTTTCAATGCTTCCTTTAAATCTGAATCTCCTTTACCTGTAGAAGCACCGCCAGAATTAATAAGTCCTGCTCTGCCCATGTAGCAATTTGCGACTTGATATCGTGTCAGGTCGATTGGATTATCCGACGTTAGTTTTTCATATACTGCTTTATGTGTCTTTCCAAATTTCAGTGCATTGTAACCGCCGTTGTTTTCAGGAAGTTTTTGTTTAATTATGTCTGCCTGGATTGTAACGCCGAGATGATTTGCCTGACCGGTTAGGTCGGCTGAGACGTGATAATCTTTATCACCTTTTACGTTAAATGCAGGATTTCTCAGGTAACACCATAGAATAGTTACCAATCCGAGTTCGTGTGCGTATGCGAAAGCATCAGTGACTTCCTGAATCTGTCTCGCGGATTCATCAGAACCAAAATAAATCGTTGCACCAACTGCAACAGCTCCCATATCAAAAGCCTGATCGATATTAGCAAACATTATCTGGTCATATTTGTTCGGGTAAGAAAGAAACTCGTTATGATTTACTTTAAGAATAAAAGGAATTTTATGTGCATATTTTCTCGACACCGTTCCCAGTACTCCTAAAGTTGAAGCAACAGCATTACAGCCTCCTTCGATAGCAAGTTTAACAATATTTTCAGGGTCAAAATAAATTGGTTCAGGTGCAAATGAGGCACCAGCTGAATGTTCAATACCCTGATCGACAGGCAATATTGAAACATATCCCGTACCGCCTAATCTTCCAGAATTAAAAATGTGCTGCATGTTTCTAAGTACGTTAGGAGTTCTGTCCGAATCCTTCCATACTCTATCTACAAAATCAGTCCCAGGTAAATATAAAGATTCTTTGGGAATTGTTGTGCATTTATGAGTCAGAAGCAACTCATTTTCCTTACCGATGATTTCATTAATCTTTGTAGTCATATTAATTAGTTTAATTTATTAATTGAAATGATTTTATTATTATCTTTATTTATATAGTAGTTAAAGCTATCACTTAAATTTACTTCTCTTATAAATCCAAATCCTTTAAAAATTTCATCATTGTATATTGCTGAAGAAATGAATCCACATTCAGTTTCAAACCCGGAAATGTTTGAAAATATTTTATCACCTTTTGAAATCCTGAAATCAGCAGTAATATGTACCATTACTTTTGGTATTTTTCCCTGTGAATCAAGTCTTGCAATTACTTCTTGTCCAATATAACATCCTTTATTAAACGAAATGAAATTCTTTAAATGACATTCAAGAGGATTAATATTTTCGTTCAATTCCGAAACTGAATAAAGGTAAGCCTTTTCAATTGCAAAACTTCGAAAGGATTCCTCGGCAAATTCTTGGTTTTTCAAATACAAATTTTTTAAATAAGCGGAATCTTCATTATAAATCAGCGCTATTATTTTCCGGAACCTGTAATCGTCAGAACAATAATAATTTCCCTCAATTAAGTCTAAGCCTTGAATTTCATTCAATTCGCTGTTACCTTCAGTAATAAATGTATGTTTCTTAACCTTTTCAATTGAAAAACTAATATCCTCCAGTACAGTAAATTTCTCTAAATGATCCTTTAGTATGTCCTCGTTTCCATTTGTGGAAATCATCAATAAATCTTTATTCACTTTTAAAACCGTTACAAAATCTACAATTTTACCCTTATCGTTTAATAATATTGTTCTTTTTGATCCTTTAGCCCCAAGATTTCTAAGATCATTAGTCGATAATCTTTGTAAAAAGTCTTCAGTATCGCTGCCTTTCAGGTTAAAAACCCAGATATTCTCCGTTAAATATTTCATAAGTAATAAACAATTTACCCAAAATCAAAACAATATTAAATGCAGTTTCGAATAAAACCATTGAAACCGGAATATTTAAAATCAAACACCTGCAGTTTGAAGATACAATTCAAAAATTAGCTTTTCTTATCCATTATTGAAAATAATAAATTCTGTAATTTCTCTTTGTTAAATGGTTTTGATAAATAATGAGTACATCCGCTTGCTAAGAATTCCTCTTTGTCACCGTCCATTGCGAAAGCAGTAATAGCTACAATTGGAATCGACTTATATCTTGAATCACTTCTGATTATCTTTGTTACTTCTTTCCCGTCCATTCCGGTTCCAAGGTTAATATCCATCAAAATCAATGCGTAATCATTGTCTTTAATTTTTTGAATAGCTTCTTCTGCATCATTAGCCATATCTATAATTGCATAATTATTTAAAACGGCTTTAACCAAAGCCTGACTGAATACATCATTCTCCACGTAAAGTATTTTATCTCTGGATTTAATTAATTCGGGAGTTTTTATGATTTCCGATGTTTCGGATTTGGTTTCCATTTGGGAATTCAAATTCTTAATTATTTTATTAAATGATTTTGGTAATTCAATTCTGAAAGTCGAGCCCTCTGAGTAAATACTTTTCACCTTTATACTTCCTCCAAGCAGTTTCATATATTTTTTGCAGATTGAAAGGCCAAGTCCAGTACCTTCAAAACTTCTGCTGTATCCTTCGCTCACTTGCCTGAATTCATCGAAAATAATTTCAAGATCTCCTTCTTTAATACCAATGCCTGTATCAGCTACTTCAAGAACGACGTCTTTTCCATCTTCCAGCAGACTTATTTTCACACTTCCATTTTTAGTGTACTTTATCGCATTATCAACTATATTGTTAAGTGTATTAAGGATTAATTCCTTATCTGAGTAGAGCATGATTGTATTTTCAGAATTGTATAAATTGAACACAAGGTTTTTCTTCTTAGCTTCAGCTTGATAAAGTGAAAAAGACTCCTCGACAATATCATTTAAAACAATGTTTTCCTTTTTTAATTTTACAACTTCAGCCTGAAGAGATGATAGATTTAATATCTGATTAAGAGTGTTATGTAATCTTTTCCCGCTATCAAATATTATTTTGGACATCTTACCGGTTTCTTCATTTTTAAGTTCTTCATTTAAAATTTCTGCAAATCCGAGTATTCCGTTTAATGGTGTTCTCAGTTCGTGACTCATGTTTGCAAGAAAACTTGATTTCAGACGATTCATTTCTTCAGCGTTTTCCTTAGCTTTAACTAGGTCATTAATCAAATTCTTTTTATCTGTTATATCTTCTTTTATGGCTATAAAATGTGTGATTTTTCCTTCATCATTATGAATGGGTGATATTATTGCTGATTCACAGTAAAGTTCACCGTTTTTCCTTTTATTATGAAGTTCTCCATGCCAGTCCTTTCCAGATTTAATTGTATCCCACATCGTTTTGTAAAACTCGGATGTTTGTTCACCTGACTTTAATATATTCGGGTTTTTTCCCAAAACTTCCTTTAAGGTATATCCTGAAACCTCACTGAATTTTGGATTTACATAATCAATGTTTCCGTCATAATCAGTAACTATTATGCAAACAGGGCTTTGTTCAATTCCAATAGATAAACGATGTACAAGTTCCTCCGATTTTTTATGGTCTATGTAAATACTCAGTTCACGTGCAATCAGCTCCATTAATACACGACTTTTTGCATCATAAGCATTTTTCTTATCAAAATTCTGAACTACGATTGCCCCAATAACATTTTGACCGCTTTTTAATGGAACACCAAGCCATGATTCGGCTCTGCTGCCTATTAGCTTTATTTTCTTCTCGTCAGCAAGCTTTCTTATACTTTCTTTGCTTAGCAGTAAAGATTTCTTTTCCTTTACAACAATTCCGGTGAGAGATTCATTTGCAGACCATTTCTCAATTTTATCGTCTTCACCTTCTTCAAATGGAGAGTAAAGCATTTTTGTTTCTGAATCGTATAACGCTACGAAAAAGTTCGAGGCATCAATTACCTTATTCAGTTCATTTCTTGTGTTTTCAAAAAGTTCATAAAGATTCTTCGAATTAACAACAGCGTTTGCAAGATTATATTGTATTTCCCTTATTCTTTCTACTTGCTTTTTTTCAGTTATATCGCTGTAAGTTGAAAGTATGCATTCCTCCACACCCAGCTCAAGAATTTCCATAGAAACTGCCGCAGTAATTAACTCGCCGTACTTTGTTATGAAATTAATTTCTTTTTCTTTTATCGAACCTTTCGTTTTTAGTTCAGAAATAATTGCTTGCCTTATAGTGCGGTCTTCATAAAATTTAATTTCATTTACATTCTTTCCGATTATTTCATCATAAGAGTAACCCATTAATTTTGTAAAACTGTTATTTATGTTCATCACTATGCCTTTTTCTAAATCTGTGATTGCCATTGCAGACGGGTTAGAACTGAATGCAGTAGCAAATCTTTTTTCATATTTCAATCTTTCCTCTTCGGCTTTCTTTCTTTCGGTTATATCATAAACTACTACTAATCGCGCATTTTTGCCCTCAAAATCAATTTTGTGTGAATTTAATTCTACGTTTAGTATCTCACCATTCTTTTTTATATGGCGCCATTCCCCGGCATTGTTGAATTCATTTGAAGTCATTTCCACATCATCCAGCAAAATCGGTATATCCTCTTTTGGGCGAATATCTTTTAAGGTCATGTTCAGGAATTCATTCCTTGAATATCCGTAATAAAATATAGCGGTATTGTTAACTTCTAAAAACTTCAGATTATCAAGGTCATAAACCCACATAGGCTGCGGGTTACTTTTGAATAAATATCGGTATTTTGTCTCACTGTCTTCAATAGCTTTAAGATTTAAACGTTCTTCAGTTTGGTCCCTGAAAACGAGCACGATTCCTGTTGTTTCGTTCTTTTCATTCTTTATGGGTGCTCCACTGTCTGCAATAGGTATTTTATCACCTTTTTTCGAAATCAATAAGACATTGTTCTGAAGATTTACCACTAATCCTTCCTTTAATATCCCATAACACGGATTCTTAATCTCTTCACCGGTATTTTCGTCAACGATATTAAAAACTTCATTCAAAGGTTTCCCAACAGCATCTTCTTCTTTCCAGCCTGTCAGATCTTCTGCGACAAGGTTTATACTTCTCACATTACCTTTCAAGTCTGTAGTAATAACTGCATCACCGATACTGTAAAGAGTAGTTCTGAACTCGTCCAGAGTATTCGATAATGACTTTTCAGCATTGTATAACTCCTTAAAAATATTCTTTTGTCTGATGTTATAAAGTACTGTAAATCCTGTGAATACGAACAGAATAAAAGCAAAAGTAAAAATATACGTGGAAAGAGAAAGAAGTTTTAATTCTTTAAACATTTCTTCTTTGTCAACTTCTGTTACCATAATCCAGTTAGTATTTGGTATTTTTCTTATAAAGGAAAATACTTCGACACCTCTGTAATCATTTCCCTCAAAAACACCTTCATATCCAAGCGCTCCCTGAACCGAAGATAATTGACTTTCTGAAAGATGATGTTTTAATTTCATTGCTGTATTATCTTTATGCCTCAAATTATTAAGATATAATACCGAATCTCCTTCTTTCCGTAGTATCAGTGTTTCTGCGGTATAACTCGATGTAGGCCATTTCTGAACTAATGGATAAAGATATACGTGGGGATTTATTCGAATCAGAATAACCCCGAAAACTTCTTCTTTATCATTTATTAACGGGGATAATATATCATAATGAATTGCGTTGTGTTCTTTGCAAAGGTTCAAGTCAGAAAATACAATTTTTCGTTCATTAATACACTGTCTGTGAAATGGAATCACAAAATCATCAAGTTTTTTCTCGTCGATAAAAGTAAAAAGTATTTCTCCTTTAACGGAAAGTATCTGAACATCTGAATATGAATGACCTTCCTTTGTAAGTCTTAATCTTTCTTCGATTGATTTGCTTAGTTTAGTGTCCGATCTATTATTTATCCACTTTTCAAATTCTGCCCATACAATTCTTGACTGTGAAAAGTATTTAATGTCCTGGCCTCTTTCACGTATCCAATCAGAAATCTGTTCGGATTTTAGATTACTTATAGCACGAAGTTCTTTTTCCTTTTCAGTCTTAATAATCCTTTCATAGTTCCGATAAAATGCTATACCTCCCCATACGACGAGTGTAGCCACAATGACCGCAAACAAGACAAAATAGCGTTTCTTCTGTAACTTTGGTCTTTTTCTAATCTGCATTCGAAAACTCCAATAAGTTTGAATAAATATTTCTTTCAATCTTAACGATAGACCATGGAAATTATGTTAATCACCTAATTATATTACTTCAATATATAATTCTTTGTATTGTTAAACTATGTAATTAATATCAGAAACTCACTTCTGAAAAAGGAATTTAATAAATTCAAAATATTTTGAAGGGAGTTTTCACGTATCATCAAGATTTAATAACATAAATCCAAAATGTAGTAATGTGCTATTTATCATGTTTATTCGTACTTTTCTAAAACCAAATTTTCATTGCTTTTACTCTTTAAAAACCCCTATAATTTTGGTATTTTACTTGTTATAATAGAAATTACAATAAATTAATTTAATATGGCAAAATTAGGAAAATCATTAAGTAAATCTCAAAAGCACAGCACTGAAGATAAAATGCTGGAATATTATTACAAAGGAACGCAGTACTTCCAGAATAATAAGAACCGTGTTTATACGATTCTGACAATTCTTGTAGTAATTTTAGCCGTTATATTTATTTATTTTAGAAATCAAAGTCAAAAGAGTGAAACTGCTGCGCTTGAACTTTCTAAAGTAAAGCAGTTTTATTCTATGGATATGTTTCCCGCTGCAATAAACGGTGATTCGCTCGGCATATCAAAAGGCCTTCTTTATATCGTCGATAATTATGGTTCAACAGAAAGCGGTCAGACAGCGAAAATAATGCTTGCTAATAGCTATTACAATTTAAGGGAATTTGATAAAGCCGATGTTTATTTCAGAGATTACTCAGGCAGTAATGATTTATTCAAAGCAGCCTCACTTGTTGGTATTGCATCTGTTTACGAAACTAAAGGAGACTGGAAAAATGCAGCAAAGTATTATGAAAATGCTTCCAAGGTTTCGAAATCTGTACCTACGAATGATGAATATATGTACTATGCTATCAGAAGCTATTTTAATGCAAAAGATGCAGATAATTTAAATAAGTCGATAAAATCTTTTAAGACCGAGTATCCAAAATCAAAATACCTTGGGATGCTTGCAAGATATGAATCCGGCGAACAATCTTAATTTACACAGATGAGTCTGAAAGAAAAAATTAACGAAGATCTGAAGAATGCTATGAAGGCAAAAGATGCTTTCCGGACTGAAACTATAAGAAGCATCAGAGCTGAGATCCTGAAAATGGATAAGTCAGGTTTAGGCAGGGAAATGAATGAAGAAGAGGAACTGCAGCTTCTGAATAAACAGGCTAAGATGCGCAAAGAATCAATTGATATGTTTAAGAGTGCAGGAAGGGAAGACCTCGTAGAAAGAGAATCAAAGCAGCTTGAAATTATCAATGAGTATCTACCAAAACAGCTTACAAGAGAAGAAGCAGAAGCCGTTATTGAAAGGATTATAAAGGAAGCAAGTCCGGTATCAGCTAAAGATATCGGAAAAATCATGGGACCAGTTATGAAGGAATTGAAAGGTAAGTTTGATGGAAAAATTATACAGGAGATTGTAAAAAACCGTCTTGGCTGAATGATTGAATGCACTTGATATCATAATATTAATTCTTGTAATACTTCCGGCTATTTTCGGTCTGAAGAAAGGATTAATAAAGAGTATATTATCGTATGTGAGTATTATAGCCGGAATTATTCTTGCAGTTAAGTTTAATTCCGGTTTTGTTTTGGTTCTGAAACCTGTCATTAAAGACCCTAAACTTGTTCAGGTTGTTATTTTCGTCGGAATTATTCTCACAATTTACCTTATTGCAATTTTCATTGGCAGTAAAATATCGAAGATGAATGTAATTTCCGAAACTTTTGATAAAGCCGGTGGTTTTATTTTTGGAGGATTGAAAGGACTTCTCTTTGCAAGCATTCTTCTAATAATTTTTGACAGTTTCTCTTTTATACCACAGAATCAGAAAACGGCTTCATATACATTTCCTTTTACTATACAGGCAGCACCCTCAACTTACAATTTAATAAAGGATATACTTCCGTTTAATAAAAAAGATTTTGACGATATAATAAAATACGGTGATACGGATTCCTTAAAGGTCAAAACAAAATAGATGGATATAAAAGAAGTTCAAAGAAAACTTGAATTCGATAAAATATGTGATAATCTGAAAAGATACTGTGTATCACAATACGGCAAGGATAAGATTGACCGGATTGAATTATACACTTCTGCAATGCTGCTTAAAATTGAGTTTAATAAACTCACTTCCTTGAAGAAATATATTGATGCCGGTAACGAACTCAATCTCGAAGGTCTCCGTGACGTTCGGGAAGAGATTGAACGATTAAGAATACCGGGTAATTTTATTCAAACTGAAAAGTATAACTGGATAAAATCTTTCTTGAGAATAAGCCGTATTGTTAAATCTCAGATCAAGTATTTCCCTGAGGAAGAAGAAAATGATAACATAAAAAAGCTTGCAGAGGGACTTTATGCGGATAAAGTACTGGAACATTCAATTGAATCTACTATTGACGATAATGGTGAAGTCCGTGATTCAGCCTCAAGAAATTTGAAGCGCATCAGGGAGGAGTTGATTGAAAAAAGAGAAAATCTGAGAAAACTTCTCAGTAAACTGCTAAAAAGAGTATCCGAAGAAGAATACACACAGGATGATTTGATTACTTTACGAGACGGTCGTTCAGTAATTCCAGTAAAAGTTGAAAATAAACGCAAGGTTCCGGGAATTATACATAGTTCATCCGCGACTGGATACACAGTGTTTATCGAACCTGCTGAAACGATAGATCTGAATAATGAAATTACAGAACTAACTTTTGAAGAGAAACGCGAAGTAGAAAGAATCCTTCGTAATTTGTCTGAATCAATCGCAAGGTACTATAACGAGCTTAAAGTAAATTCCGAAATACTTGGAGAACTTGATTTCATAAGAGCTAAAGCACTTTATGCGATTGAATTCGATTGTGTAGAACCGGAACTTAAGCAGGGCAAATATTTAATAAAGAACTGTTACCACCCGATTTTAATTCAAAAGCTTGGTAAGAATAATGTAATACCCCTTAATCTGGAAATCATTGATGATGCAAATACTATAGTAATAACAGGTCCAAATGCCGGAGGAAAAACTGTTGCACTTAAGACCGTGGGTCTGCTTCAAATGATGTATCAGGCCGGTATAATGGTAACCGTTGAAGAAGGATCGTGTTTCAGAATATTTTCAAGGTATTTTGTTGTAATTGGTGATGAGCAATCTATAGAGAACAGCCTTAGTTCTTTCAGTTCACATCTTAAAGAACTGAAAGACGTAATAGACAATTCCGACTTGAATTCGCTGGTACTGATTGATGAGATATGCAGCGGTACTGACCCTAAGTTTGGCAGCGCACTATCTGCTTCAATCCTTAAATTTCTTTCCGATAAAAACTGTTTTACTATAGTAACAACACATATTGGAGACCTTAAAATCTTCGCTCACAATAATGAAAAGTTTATAAACGCTTCTCTCGAATATAATTTTGAAAAATTATCCCCCTCGTTTAATTTCAAGATTGGTATTCCGGGGCAAAGTTATACTTTTGAGCTTGCAGAGAAATTTAAAATACCATATCAAATAATTGAATTCGCATCAACGATGGTTGTTGATGACCAGTTCAAGATAGAGGATATGCTGAGTGAACTAAATAACTCGAGAATTGAATACGAAGGGCTGCTTAAAGAAACTCAAATTAAGAAAAAAGATGTTGATGAAATGGCAAATGAATATAACTCAAAATTATCCAGCATTAAGCAGAAAGAAAAAGAGATTATTAATAATGCACGGGAGGAAGCAGCAAATATACTGGAAGTAGGCAGAGGGTTTATAGAAAAAGCAGTTAAAGAAATTAAGGAAAAGGAAAAATCTATTTCTGAAGTTAAAAAAGAATTTGCAGAAAAAACTAAGAATCTCCTACCGGGGAAAATCATTCAGGAGAAAGTTACGGTTAAACTTAGAATCGGAGATATCGTAAAAATTAAAAACACTTCTACTAAAGGTGAGATTACTGAAATCATAAAAGAGTTAGCAGTAATTAACACAAACGGCTTAACCCTGAAATCCCCTTTAAGCAAACTCGAGTTGATAAACATAGGAGATTCAAACAAACAAAGTGATTATAAAATCATACTTCAAGAAGCATTTGAAACAAAACTCGATATACGAGGGAAATACGTTAATGAGATTGCGGATTTACTTGAAAAATTCATTTACGAAGGGCATATTAACTCTGTAACCGAACTTACTGTATTGCACGGTAAAGGTACAGGAAGTCTTAGAAAAGCTGTGCATGAAATACTGAGATCAAATAAATTTGTAAGTAATTTCAGGCTTGGTAACTGGAGCGAAGGAGATTCGGGAGTAACAATAATTGAA
This sequence comes from Ignavibacteria bacterium, assembly GCA_041859005.1. Taxonomy (GTDB): domain Bacteria; phylum Bacteroidota; class Ignavibacteria; order Tepidaquicellales; family Tepidaquicellaceae; genus CAIKZJ01. The sequence continues at coordinate 13,824 of JBHELA010000389.1, read as the reverse complement.
ATTAAAAAATAATTATGCCTAAAAGAATTCTAATAGTTGATGATGAAGCTTCTATTGTTGAAAGCTTATCGCTGATATTGCGTCATGCTGATTATTCGGTTGATTACTGTTACGATGGTGTTTCTGCATTAAAGATGTTTAATGAAGATAATTATGACCTTATACTACTTGATATCAAAATGCCGAAAATGGACGGAATGGAAGTTCTTGATAACATTATGAGGTTGAATCCTGAACAGTTAGTAATAATGATATCGGGACATGGTAATATAGAAACAGCTGTTGAAGCAACTAAAAAAGGGGCATATTATTTTCTGGAAAAACCCCTTCCTGATATCTCCGAACTCCTTATTATTATCAAAAATGCTCTTGAACTGAAGCAAAGCAAGGATGAACTTTTTAAATACAAGAGCGAACTCCTAAGTGCAAATCAAATAATTGGAGAAAGTAAAGATGTACAATCTGTAAGAGAGCTTATAGAAAAATACAAAGACCTGGACCTTAATATACTAATAACCGGTGAAAGCGGAACGGGCAAACTCCTTGTTGCAAATATGCTGCATTATGACTCAAAACGTGCGGATCAGCCATTTGTTATTATTAATTGTGCATCACTCAAAGGCGAAAACGTTGACGAGGAATTATTCGGTTTAACAAAGAACGGAAATTCAATAATAAAAGGCAAACTTGAGGAAGCTGAAGGAGGTTCCATTTTGTTTGATGAAATATCAAACATTAACACTGAAATTCAATCAAAACTTCTGAAAGTCATTGACGAGTCCAAATACACAAGAGTAGGGGATTCGAAGGTCAGGAAAACAAATGTGAGATTTCTCTTTACTACAAACAAAGATCTACCTTTCGAGATATCCGAAGGAAGATTCAGGGATGATTTTTATCACAGGATTAATGTGATGAATATTAACATTACTCCTTTACGGGAGAGAACCGATGATATTAAAGTGCTAACAGAGTTCTTTATTAATCAGGTATGTAAGGCATACAATATCAGTCATAGAAAATTTTCGGAGAAAGCTATAAATAAACTTTCTTCATTTAGATGGACAGGTAATGTACGTGAACTTAAAAACTTCATCGAGAGAATAATATTCACTGTAGATAGTACAATTATTGAAGAAGAAGATATTGAAATACCCGAAACTAAACACACAAGGGAATTAAACGACTTGCTTAACAGAAATCTTTCTTTAAATGATTTTCAGAATGAATCAGAGAAAATATTTCTGTTGAAGGTGTTAAAAGACTATAAGTACAATATCAGTCAAACCGCAGAAGGATTGAAGATTCAAAGGAGCCACATGTACAAGCTTATGACCAAGTATAATATACCGACTCCGACAAGAACTAAGTGAAGAGTTTCAGGTCTAACAGGAGTTCTTTTTCTATCCTGTCAATGATGTAATGGAAATCGTTGTGTGAGTGCACAAAATCAAGATTGTCTTTATTAACAATAATTACTTTTCCTAATTTATAATTCTTAATCCAATCTTCATAACTTTCATTCAATTCTTCAAGATATTTTATATCAATGGATTTTTCGAATTCGCGTCCTCTTATTTTAATCTGGTTAATAAGCGTCGGGATGCTGGCCTGCAGATAGACTAATACATCAGGGGGTTTTAAGAAAGATGTCATGTCAAGAAACAAGTTCGAATAAGTTTCATAATCCCTGTCTGACATCTTACCGAGTTCATGAAGATTTTTAGCGAATATTTCAACATCTTCATAAATACTTCTGTCCTGAATAACTGAACCGGGCTTTTCAGTCAGTTCTTTGTGAGTTTTAAAACGGTGAGCTAAAAAATATATTTGAAGATTAAACGACCATCGTGACATATCGGCGTAAAAGTCGCTGAGATAAGGATTGTCCGCAACTGACTCGTAAAATGGCAGCCACTTAAATTTATCCGCAAGCAAAGCCGTTAATGACGATTTCCCTGAACCTATATTACCTGCAACCGATATAAATATCTTGTTATTGGACACGTTATACAAAAAAGGTCAGTTGAATATTAACTGACCTGATTATAAAAGACTACTCTTTAGTTTCTGCAGCGGGTGTTTCATCTGCTTTTATTTCCGGTGAAGGGGCAGGTGATTCTTCAATTACCGATTCAAGTATGTTTCTTTTCTTTTCCTTGATCTTGGTAGCAGCTTTACCCGTTAATCCCCTAAGGTAATAAAGTTTTGCTCTGCGGATTCCACCGTGTTTTTCGATTACTACTTTTAAAATCTTTGGTGAATTAATAGGGAAGATTCTTTCAACGCCAACTCCGTTGGATATTTTTCTTACCCTGAAAGTCTTGCTTAATCCGCTTCCTTTTATTCCCATCACTATACCCTTGTACTGCTGCACTCTTTCCTTGTCGCCCTCAATAACCTTAACGAAAACTGTTATTGTATCACCTACGCGAAAGTCGGGTAAATCATTTCTTAACTGTGCTGCTTCGACTAATTTAATTTTGTTCATTTAGTTAATTGCTCCTGTAATTATTGTTTATTTATTTAATTTTTTAATTTTTCTGTATTTTGCTAAAGCTTTTTTATTTCGCCATTCATTTATCTTACTATGATTACCTGATAATAAAACATCAGGTACTTTTAATCCGTCAAATTTCTCAGGTCTTGTGTACTGCGGACAGTCAAATCCTGATTCCGTTTGAAAAGTGTCTGTCAATGCCGATTCTCCGTCTCCAAGCGCACCGGGCAATAATCTTGCAACAGAATCAACGAACACAAGTGCCGCCACATCTCCGCATGAAAGAACATAATCACCAATTGATATCTCTGCCGTTACAAACCTTTTAATTACACGCTCGTCTATTCCTTTGTAATGTCCGCAAATAAGCAATACGTTATTCTTAAGTGAAAAATCGTTTACCGATTTCTGGTTCAATCTTTTTCCCTGCGGTGAAAAATATATAATCTCATCATAATCATATTTATCCAAAAGTTTGTTAATACACTTAAAGATTGGCTCGGGTTTTAGTATCATGCCTGCTCCTCCGCCATAGGGTAAATCATCTATCTGTTTGTACTTTCCTTCGGCATAATCTCTTAGATTATGAACATGAACTGATATGAGTCCTTTTTTTCTAACCCTCGATATCAAACCATTTGTTAAAGAACTTTCAAGTATCTTAGGATTGGCTGATATAATATCAAACCGCATCATAATCTATCAATCCTTCAATGAGTCTTACTTCAATCTTCATATTTACTACGTCAATCTTAGTTACAAACTCTTTAAGCAGCGGAATCATTACTTCATTTCCTTTGCCTGTTTTTACGAATAAGATGTCTGAACTGCCAAAATTATCTATCCTCATTACTTCACCAATCATATTTTCACCTTCATACACTATGCATCCTAACATTTCATAATAGTAGTAAAGTCCTTTCGGCAGCTTCACTTTCTTCTTTTCATCGATGCAAATCAGCATATTTATGTAACAGCTGATTTCATTTATATCGTCGTATCCGTCAAGCTTCAGCTTAATAAAGTTACTAAAAAGCGAAACATCCTTAATTTTGAATAAATCTTTTTCCGTCTTGGGGTTTGTAATCAATTTATTCAGGCTTTCATTAAAAATGTAAACTTCCTTTAGTTTCAAAAACCTTTCAGGAAAGTCTGTCAAAGGTATTACTTTTAATAAACCTTTTACACCTACAGGTTTAGTTATTTTGCCTATGAAAATAAGTTGATTTAAATCGTCCACTGTGTTTTAAATTAAGACATGAAATCATCAAATCCCGTCATAATCATTCCTTCGAAATACTTGCAGTCAAATCTACATAACCTCAGAAACGGTTATAAACTATTAAGCTTTTGTTTCTTCTGTTTTTGTTTCTGCTTTTTTAGCTTTTGTTTCTTTATACCTTAATTTTCTTGCTTTAGCCCTCTGCTGTTTTGCAGGTTTATCTTCAAAGAAAAGATTCATCTTTTCTTCCATTTTTTCCGGACTGATCTTTGATTTCATAAGGCGGAATTTCATCATTACACCTTCTTTTTTCAGCAGGCTTCTGACTGTATCCGTAGGTTTTGCACCGTTCTTTAACCAGTGCATTACCCTGTCTTCTTTCAGAGTAATCTGCATAGGTTCGAGATGCGGATTGTAATGTCCAACAGATTCAATAAATTTGCCGTCGCGCGGTGAACGTGAGTCTGCAGCTACGATTTTGTAAAGCGGGATGTTTTTCTTTCCCATTCTTTTAAGTCTTAACTTGACCAATTAAAAATGTCTCCTTTCGAGTACTTTTATGTATTAATTATTCTTAAAATTTAATTTACGTTGAGTTTGTTCATCATATCGGGAGGTAGTTTCATACCTTTCAGCAAGTTCTTCATCTTGCCTCCCGAAAAATTCTTCATCATTTTCTTCATGTCTTCAAACTGCTTTATCAGTCTGTTGACTTCTTGTATTGTCGAACCGCTTCCGTTTGCAATTCTTCTTCTTCTCATTCCGTTTAGTATTTGAGGATTCTCTCTTTCTTTGAATGTCATCGAAAGAATTATTGCCTCAATTCTGTGAAAAACCTTTTCGTCTATTTCCTTATCTTTTAACGCTTTGCTTGCACCTGGTATCATTGAAATCAAACCGCCTATTGAGCCCATCTTCTTCACCTGTTTTATCTGTGATAAAAAGTCATTAAAATCGAACTTATTTCTTCTGAGCTTTTCCTCAAGCTTAGCAGATTCCGAAATATCAATTTCCTGATGTGCTTTTTCAACAAAAGAAACTATATCACCCATGCCAAGAATGCGTGATGCCATTCTGTCAGGATGAAACTGCTCAAGTGCATCAAGTTTCTCTCCTACACTCACAAATTTTATGGGCTTTGTAACGACTGCCCTTATAGAAAGTGCCGCACCGCCTTTTGTATCACCGTCGAGCTTAGTAAGAACTATACCGCTGTAATCGAGCTTGTCATGGAATGCTTTTGCAGTATTAACTGCATCCTGTCCTGTCATCGAGTCAACAACGAAAAATATTTCATCGGGTGCCATTGCCTTCTTAATGTTGGCAACTTCATTCATCATTTGTTCGTCAATAGCAAGCCTTCCTGCGGTGTCGATAATCATCGTATCTCTTGCATTCTTGCGTGCAAAATCTTCTGCCTGTTTTGTAATCTCAACAACGTCTTTTTCATTGTCAATTGAAAATACAGGAACATCAATTTCTCTACCCAGAACTTTAAGCTGCTCTACAGCCGCAGGTCTGTATATATCACACGCTGCAAGAAGGGGATTACGCCCTTTTGATTTTAAATATTTCGCAAGCTTAGCAGCAAAGGTCGTTTTTCCAGAACCCTGAAGTCCTGCAAGCATAATGATTGAAGGGATTTTATTCGAGTGTACAATATCGCTTTTGCCACTGCCCATCAGTTCGATTAACTCATCGTTAATAATCTTGACGATTAATTGTCCCGGAGTTATACTGTTTATAACATTCTGTCCTAAAGACTTTTCTTTAACGTTTTTAATAAAGTTAGTTACAACTTTATAGTTTACGTCAGCGTCAAAAAGTACACGCCGAACCTCGCGCAAAGATTCATCTACGTTTTTCTCCGTAATCTTTCCCTGGCCTCGGATTTTCTTAAGAACCGAATCGAACTTATTTGTTAAATCCTCAAACATTAAGCATTTTTATACAAACCTCAAATTTAACGAAATTTTTATCATTTTTCAATGAAAATAAGCTTCTAAGTCTGCTGAAAATCAAGAATCCTTGTTTTAAATCCGTCTCCCATAACATCGTGAACGTCAACAAGAACCATGAAAGCCCTCGGGTCTTCTTCCTTAACTAATCTCCTTAAACTGCTGATTTGCCTTCTGTTTACAACTACAAACAAAACGTTTTGCTTTTCTCCGCTGTACCCGCCTTCACTCAGGAATATTGTAATCCCTCTGTCGAGTTCCGTTATTATTCTTTCTTTAATTTCGTATTCATGTTTTGTTATTATGTATGCACCCTTAGTATATGGTATTCCTTCAGCAGTTATATCTACGATTTGAGTAGTTATATAAAGATTCAGATAACCCCAGATTATAAGGTTAAGGTCAGTAAAAACAATACCTATGGAGAATATAATCAGAGTTTCTATAATCCAGTATCCTGTACCAATTGAAATACCGAAGTATTTCTTTAATATCGCTACAGGTATGTCTGTACCGCCTGTTGAGCCCCTGAACTTGAATATTATTCCGAGACTAAAACCCAGCAATACCGATCCCGCCAATGATGCAAGAAGAATGCTGTCAGTAAACGCCCAGTACTGAGTGTTTATGTAATCTCTCATAGCAGGAAAATTCTTGTACAGCATTTCAGGGTTTAACAAATCAGTAAAAACAGCTCCCAAAAACATACCCAAAAAAGACTTTAATCCAAATTGTTTACCAAGGAAGAACCAAGCTAATACAAATAACGGAATGTTCAGAATAAGCATTGATGTACCTGCGGGAATACCGAGAAAATTGTATATTACCTGCGCAATACCGCCGACTCCTCCAGGTGATACCTTGAATGGTATCAGGAACCATGCATATGCTATACCAAAAATAATTGCACCAAAGATAATACCTATATAGTCTCTGGTATTTACTATTAATTTTCGTTTAGGACTTTTCATAAAATATTATTAAAAATTATTCGTCTGTTAAATTGGATGCCTGAAGATATACAATTTACGAAATCTAACTATCTCATTAAAGGTAAATTAAAAAAGGCAGATAGTTTATTATCTGCCTTCAAAAATAATTGAATTAAGTTACTATTTAATCAGCGAACCGACTCTGCTCCATCTTATCGAACCGAGTAAATCAAAGAAATTTGCGAACGATATATTTGCATCCCATGACCAGTAAATAATTAATGCTTCTCCGACGACATTTTCCATCGGCATAAAGCCCCAGAATCTGCTGTCGAGTGAGTTGTTTCTGTTATCACCCATCATCCATAAATAATCCTTTTTCACTTCATACATACCATCGTTTAACTTCATATCATCGACTATAAGCGCCCCATCCTGATTAAGGATAACATTACTGTGTCCTTCTTTAATTATAAAAATCCTGTACCATTCAAAATTAGAGCTGTCAATCTTTATCTTATCGCCTGCTTTTGGAATACGAATCGGTCCGTAGTTATCTTCATTCCATCCAGAATTCTTCGGAAATATTCTGTTATTAGCAAGATTTGACGGCTGCAAAGGAGCAATAAATTTCGATTGCGGGGGATTCGGGAATATTTGTCCGTTCCTGTAAAGTACCTTATTTATAATTTTAATCTCATCACCCGGTATACCTACACATCGTTTAATATAATTCAGCACCTCGCCTGATTGTTTTTCATCTCTTTCGCCCGGAAAATCAAATACGACCACATCTCCCGGTTTTGGGTCTTTGAATCCCGGAAGTTTAACGAAGGGGATACGAATATCCGTGAAAGGTATATTTCTCGGCGTCGTTGCACCGTACGTAAACTTTGTAACGAGTAAAAAATCACCTACCAGAAGTGTATTTTCCATCGAACCGGTGGGTATTCTGTATGCTTCAAATAAAAACACTTTTATTAGAAACGCCACAACAGCCGCCCATACAAGCGCGTCAAAATATTCTTTTGGTTTAGATTTTCTCTTCTTTACCATTTCTTTTGGTACTTTTGAGGGTACGTTTTCTCTTAATGCCATTATTATTTAATTATATTTTATTTATCTATTGAAAGTACTGCTAAAAATGCTTCCTGAGGTATTTCTACAGATCCTACTTGTTTCATACGTTTCTTTCCCTCTTTTTGTTTCTCAAGCAGCTTGCGTTTTCTCGAAATATCTCCACCGTAGCATTTTGCTATAACATTTTTTCTGAGTGCACTTATCGATTCTCTTGCAATAACTTTTGTTCCGATAGCAGCCTGAATAGCTACTTCAAACATATGTCTTGGGATAAGCTTTCTGAGTTTTTCACAAAGCTTCCTGCCCCAGTAATATGCATTTTCTCTGTGAATGATTGTAGATAAAGCGTCAACGGGTTCGCCGTTCAAAAGTATATCAAGTTTTACGAGGTCACCGCCTCTGTAATCGATTAATTCATAATCAAATGAAGCATATCCTTTTGTAATAGATTTAAGCCTGTCATAAAAATCAAATATAATTTCGGCAAGAGGGAATTCAAAACTCAAATCCACACGTTTCGCATCAATATAATGCTGGTTTTTAAACACTCCTCTTCTCTCGTTAGCAAGTTTCATTATATTGCCTATAAACTCAACAGGCACGATAATCTGTGATAATATGTAAGGTTCTTTTACATGGTCAATAAATGTAGCATCGGGCATAAATGAAGGATTATCAACGAGTATCATCTCACCGTTTGATTTATAAACCTGATATTCTACGTTCGGAACTGTTGTAATGATGTTTAAATCGTACTCTCTTTCGAGTCTTTCCTGTACAATTTCAAGATGAAGTAATCCAAGGAATCCGCAACGGAAACCAAAACCGAGTGCTACGGATGTTTCGGGTTCGTATGAAAGAGCAGCGTCATTCAGTTTAAGCTTTGAAAGTGCATCCCGCAGATTTTCGAAATCATTCGAAGCTATAGGATAAATTCCGCTGAATACCATCGGCTTTACTTCTTTAAAACCGGGAATCGGTTCTTTTGCTCTGTTGTTAACGTCAACTATTGTATCGCCGACTTTTGAATCATTTACGTCTTTTATGTTTGCTATTAAATATCCTACATCTCCCGCTTTAAGAATACCCGTTCTTTTCCTCTCCATCTTAAGTATTCCTACTTCTTCAGCTTCAAACTCTTTACCTGCGGCAAAGAATTCGATTTTGTCGCCCTCTTTAAGGTCACCCTCAAAAACTCTTAAATAAACAATTACACCTCTGTACGTATCGAATATAGAATCGAAAATCAAAGCTCTTAAAGGTTTTTCATGTATAATTTTTGCAGGCGGGATTCTTGCAACTATCTGCTCAAGCACTTCTTCCGTTCCTGTTCCGACTTTAGCACTAACAGCAAGTATATCCTCTCTTTTTCCTCCAATAAGCTCAATAATCTGGTCTTTCGTCTCTTCAATCATTGCACTCTGCAGGTCAATTTTATTGATTACGGGTATTATTTCTAATCCGTTATCAATTGCAAGATAAAGATTGCTTATTGTCTGTGCTTCAATACCCTGTGTACAATCAACAATTAGAAGTGCTCCCTCGCATGCTGCGAGCGAACGTGATACTTCGTAAGAAAAATCTACGTGTCCGGGGGTGTCAATCAGGTTTAATATATATTCTTCGCCGTCTTTCGCTTTATAGTTCATCTGGATGGCATGGAGCTTAATCGTAATACCGCGTTCCTGCTCAAGGTCCATGTCATCAAGTACCTGCCTTGTCATGTTCCTGCTTTCAACTGTACCCGTCTGTTCCAGCAATCTGTCGGCTAAAGTAGATTTGCCGTGGTCAATATGCGCAATTATGCAAAAGTTTCTTATGTTTGATTTCAGCACTTCTTATTCGTATCGGATGAATTATTAAAAAAGTGGGCTAAAATACATATACCCACTTCTAATCTGTAAGATATAAAAACCGTTTCTCGTCTCTTATTCAGCTTTTGTTTTTCTGGTTATTCTTATATCCTGAATCTCTTTTCTTATATCTGCAGCCATTTTTCTGAGATTATTCAGTTCTTTTCTCAGTCTTGTGCCTGCGGCATTTTGATTCTTTTCATAGAATTTCTCGATATCGATTTTCATTCCATCGAGTGTTTCCTGTAATTTGGTAAATTTCTCCATTACATCTCCTTCGTTTAAGTTTAAAATAATATAATAAAATTAAGTTTTAAAAATAATTCAATTTAATGTTAAAGTGTTCGGATAGGGTATTGAGAAAATAATAATATATCCCCATGCCGTGAACGCAAGACCGAGAATAACGATGGCGCTAACGAGTGTTATTTTCAGCCATGGCTCCATTTTATAGTCTCTGAAGATTCCCCACAAACCGTTCAAACCGTGGTACATTCCGAGCGTCAGGAATACCAGGTCGATTATCCTGTACCATGAATATTGCATTCTGTTAAGAACTGCCTGATAAGTATGTCCTGAATCAAGGTTATAGTGCATTAGAATGTAATGTCCGATTGCAAAAACGACAAGAGCAATACCCGTTATTCTCTGCAGCATCCAGCTTCTTGAACCCGAGCTTTTTGATGATTGATATTTAAACATTTTATTTTAAAATTTTAATTTATTTCAAAAGTAAGTGTGAAAGCATAATGTATCCCATCCCGAGGAAAAGTATAATCCCGGCTATCCATGAGACTTTGTAAAGTGTTTTGTGGTACTTTGCGCCGTCTGCAAGGTCAACGAGTACAATCCTTACGCCGTTAAGTGAATGAAATAATACGAAGATAAACAGCACCCATTCAATAACAAGAAATGGTCCTGATGAAAAAGTGCTCATTTTTGTCTCAAATGCAGCTTTGCCCTCTGTCAATGTGCTCAATGAATACACATGGAGGAAAAGGTATGCGATAAGTGCAATGCCCGATATTCTGTGATAAATCCATGCCCAGCTGCCGCTGTCTTTCTTGTAAGATAGGTTTTCCTTAATCCATTCTTTCTGGTCGAATGTTTTAATGTCTTTGTATTCGTCTGCCATTGTATGATTGAGTTTAGAATTTTATGAAATTAAATATTTAATTCAAATATTACAATTTAATAATTACTTAAATTTTACATTTTTTAAATGCTTAATAAACATTAATTTTGAAAAAATAAAAATAATTATGTTTAAGACACCTGATTTTATCAAGAACTTAAAGCCCTACATCCCGGGCAAATCAATAGAAGAGCTTCAGCGCGAATTCGGTCTAAAAGAGATTTATAAGATTGCATCAAATGAAAATCCTCTCGGACCTTCTCCCAAGGCACTCGAGGCGAAGAAGAAGCTCATCGAGGAAATTCACAGGTATCCCGATGTCGGCTCTGTCGAACTCAGAGAAAAGCTGTCGGCTAAATTTAATATACCTTTCAAGAACATAGCTGTCGGAAGCGGTTCCGAAAGCATCATGGCAAATATACTGAGGTGCTTCTTATGCGATGGCGATGAAATAATTACATCCGAGGCAACTTTCATCGGTTTTCAGGTGCTCGCAATGGGTCGCAGCAATAAAACCCACTACGTACCTATGTCAAGGGAGTCTTATAAATTTGATTTAAACGGCATTCTCAACAGAATAAACAATAACACAAAAATCATATATCTCTGCAATCCTAATAATCCCACGGGAACAATAATCACAAAAGGCGAATTCGATGAGTTTTATTCAAAAGTGCCAAAAGATGTTCTTATACTCTTCGATGAAGCATATTTTGAATACGCGATGAATTATCCTGCGTATCCGAATTCACTGAATTACAGGTATGATAACGTTATCACACTTCGTACATTCTCAAAGATATACGGTATTGCGGGTTTGCGAATAGGTTACGGCTTCGCTCATGAATTTATAGTCGAGACACTTATGAAAACGAAACTGCCCTTCGAGCCGAATACACTCGCACAGGCAGCGGCAACAGGTGCTCTGGACGACGATGACTTTATAACGAAATCGCTCAAACTGAATCAGGAAGGTTACAAATATTTTCTGAATGAATTAAGACCTATTGAAGAAAAGGGCAAACTTAAGATTATCCCCTCGTATGCAAATTTCGTGATGCTTGATTTATTTACCCCCGAACGAGTAAATGACGTAAACCAAAAACTGCTCAGACAGGGTGTGATTATCCGCCCGCTAACAGCTTTCGGTCTGTCGAACTGTATCAGAATCACAATGGGACTCATGAAAGAGAATGAAGCATTTATAAAAGAATTCAACAAGATTATTTAATGAGATTCACAAAAGACACAAACCTTGAAGAACTGATTCGCGTAATGCCCGGTGCCGCGAGTTACTTTACCAAATACAACATAAGAGTCATGCAGGGAGGCTCTGTTATCTGGGGTACGATTGAACAAATTGCCAAAAAGAAGAATTATAATGATGAAGACGTCGCAAAGTTTGTAAAAGAACTGAATGAGAAGTACGAGTTAATGAAAAGACGTTAATCAAATTCGCAACAAGCTTTTACCCACCCGCCATCCCCTACACCCCCTAAGATGTCATCCCAGTGTCCCCGAGACGCTCTTGGGCGGGAATCAAGGTGGGGATCTAATCAAGAAAGTTTTTTATATTTCCCCCAACCCTGTCATCCCTTTATGTTAAAATGCAAGTCTCTTTTTTAGAGTCCAAGATAAAATGCGGAGAGTTCAATAACTCCTAGCGTTTTATCTTGGACTCTCTTCTCTTATTATAATTTGTTCTTTTGCACTTCATAAAAATTTATGACAAGTCTTTTATCAGCAGTCTATCTTTTTTGATAGCCGCAAGTTCTATTAATTATGTCTAAAATGTCGGGTCGCAGTCTCGCAATGAGCAGTCCTATGGCCGCAGGATGACAATAGCGTATCCCGACTAAATTTGTGTCTATAACTGTTTTTATGTTATGCATTTCTTTAATACTTTATAATGTTGCTTATGCTACAACCTTGTATAAAACTCGTTGCCGCATTATACTGCGTATTCTACTCAGTAAACTACTAGCCACCAATATTATTGCCCGTGTTCCCGGCATACGTTTTGTTGCTTTTGTGTATATGCTCAGTAATGACTTATCTTTCCGTATTGCTACCCAACTTGCTTCTATTATTACCTTCTTCAAAAACTTATTTCCTCTTCTTGTTATGCTTGTCTTTATTTCTGTCTCACCGCTTGAATGTTCGTTCGGGATTAATCCTATGTAACTCTTCAGTTTATGTGTGTCTTCAAATCTACTAAAATCTCCTATTTCTACTAAAAATATCATTGCCGATAATGTACTAATTCCCGGAACGCTTGATAATATTTCAACATCTTCTTTAAATCTTGGTTGTTTTGATAGCTCCAATATATCTTTATCTATGCCTTTTATCTGCTCATCATAAAAATGTGTTATTTTTATCAGTTCTTCCATAACCTTACTTCCGGCTTCTGTACTATATTCTACCTCTGATAATAAACGGAAGAATTCTTTGCTCCAGCTTTTAATAGAATCACCATCTTCATCATGTATGTCTTTACTAAAAAACATTAAATTACTTTTAGTATAGTTCTTTGTCCTTGTCCTGTCTTTGACTAATTTATTTCTTAGTCTAAGTAGTGCTCTGTATTCTCTTAAAATCGGCTCAGGAACATGTATCCCTTCCAGTGACTCACTCTTTAATTGTATAGCCAAATTCTTACTGTCATGCCTGTCGGTCTTAAACTTCTTATCCTTATTGCTTATCGGTACATCAGCCGGTGATACAACCAGACATTCCATACCAGCCTCTTTTAAGTCGTCATACAAACAATATCCACTAAAACCTGCCTCATAAACCAGATGAAATTCTCCTCCCGGAAAATGTTCCTTTAAGTAACCTATTAATTGTTCGCTACTTGGAGGAGACATCGAATAAGATTTATAAAATGTATTCTCCACATATAATGTCACATACCAACTCTTCTTATGAACATCAATTCCAACATATATCCTAATCCCTTTAAAATGCTCTTTGTTTTCCTTTACATTATTTATTACTTTTTTAGTAATCCTGATTTTACTAATTTGTCTCATTGGTAAGCCCTTTCAATTATTATTTTTAGTACTCAAAAACAAATATAATAATTTTCTTAAAGGCTTACCATTTTAAACATAAGGTCTCTCATGATCTTGGAGGGGATCT